>JADFXO010000018.1 GCA_015233485.1 Nitrospirota bacterium | reverse complement strand
AAGATGATTCTTGATGTCGGCTGCAAATGGGTAATCGTCGGACACTCAGAGAGAAGGCAGTATTTTAACGAGACAGACGAATTCCTCAACAAAAAGGCAAAGGCCGCAAAGGCCGCAGGTCTTGGCGTGATATTCTGCATAGGGGAATCCCTGGATGAGCGCAACGCCGGCAAGATGTTCGACATAATCAAGCGGGAAATCGAAGGCGGCCTCAAGGGCATAGACACCGACAATCTGGTAATCGCATACGAACCTATATGGGCAATTGGAACGGGCGTAACGGCAACCCCTGACCAGGCGCAGGAGGCACACGCCTTTGTCAGAGAGAGATTAAAGGACATGTATGGCGCAAAGGCAGAGGAAATCAGGATACTCTACGGCGGGAGCGTAAAGCCGGACAACGTCACAGAGATTATGTCCAAGCCCGATGTTGATGGCGCTTTGGTGGGCGGTGCGAGCCTTAAGCCTGACAGTTTTGAAAAGATAGTGAAGTTCGGTTAATACAGATGCAGACATTTTTATTGATAATACATGTGATGGTGTGTTTGTTTCTGGTGCTGGTAGTGCTGATACAAAGCTCGAAGGGTTCGCAGATGGGGGCGGCGTTTGGCGGTTCAAGCCAGACGGTCTTTGGAGCGCGAGGCGGGCAGACGTTTCTTGCGAAGATGACGACAATAGGAGCGGTAGTGTTTATGATAACCTCATTGCTGCTTGCGATAGTCGAGGCGAAGAAGACATCGATAATCGAAGGGCCTAAGCCCTCGGCACAGCAGACGCAGCAGGCACCCGGCACGGGCACCGGCCTCCCATTTGAAGGCGCCGGAGTTAAGCCGGACGCCGGGGCTAAACCGGAGACAGGAGCGAAGCCAGATAGCGGAGCTAAACCAAGCGAAGCGAAAAAAGCGGCGCCCGCACAAAAGCCGGCGGCCACTCAAGCCCCGAAAGCCAAGAAATAGTGCCAATATTATGATAAAACCGATACATCATGGATTATTTTAGGATAGCTTAATAATTCATGATGTAAGAGGTGGCCAGGGCAAACGCGCTATATGCGTTTTGTTGTTATTTCAGAGTCAGACTAATGCAAAATATAGCATCCAAATGCCCTAAATCTGTCATTCCTGCGAAAGCAGGAATCCAGTTCTTATGCCAAAATGCGGTCAAAACGTGTTTTTCAGCCTTTTACTCTCTCATGTCGTCCTTACATGGGCACAAAGATGCTGTCATTTCTCATTATCCGTAAACATTATGGTTAATACGCCTTCAGGCAGTTCCCTATCGTTCGCCACGCCTCATCACCTCACAAACCGGCTTGTAATAGCTCATTATAACGATATTTTATTAGAAAGTAAAGTTTATTTTTTTATTAAGATAGTTGGATTTAAATTAATTAAATCTACGGGGAGGGTGTATAATTTAACCGCCGACGCCGGACATAATAAACGGGGCGCCGGAGGTAGTGGGCGGGTCATCTTTTTTCTCGTTCCCGTCAGAGATATTGTGTCTTTCAGGTTTTAAATCTACGGCCTTAATGATTAAATTCTGTATCTCTTCCTTTGACGCTTTATTTCGCAGCGCATCGAAAAGCCCTACCTCGATATTTGAATACAGGCAGGGGCGCAAGCTGCCGTCCGCCGTGAGGCGAAGTCTGTTGCACTGGGGGCAAAACCGGCAGGTTACCGCGCTTATTATCCCTATGATGCCCTTAGCCCACGGCTCAGGCCCATCGTGGCTGGTTACACTAAAATACCGCGCCGGGCCGTATTTTCTTAATTTTAGCGGTACCAGCTCAAACTTACTTTCGATTCGCCGCTTTATCTCGTCCGACCCTATGAACCCGCTGCTGAATAGATGTTCGTTTACTACCGTCGGCATCAACTCTATGAATCTTATCTGATAGCCCGTCTTTATACCCAAGCGGATAAACGCTTCTATCTCGTCGTCATTTATGCCCGCCATTGGCACCATGTTTAATTTTATTGGTAAAAGTCCAGCCGCCTCCGCCGCCCTTATGCCCGCCATTACCTTATTGAAGTCTCCACCTTTTGTTATCTCCGAATAGCGGTGCGGCATTAATGAGTCAAGGCTTATGTTTACCCTGTCAAGACCGGCCTCGGCCAATTGCGCGGCCATAGTTGCAAGGAGCTGCCCATTTGTCGTCAGGGTCAACTCTTCAATCCCGCTTATTGCCTTAATCCCGCGTATCAACTCGTTGAGGGCATTTCTTACTAACGGCTCTCCACCTGTCAATCTGACCTTCTTTATGCCAAGGGTGGATGCCACCTCCACAAACCGCACGATTTCCTCGTATGTTAAGATAGAACCGATGTCGATTTTCCCGTCCTGTTGGCAGCCGCTTTTAATTGTATCGGGCATACAATAGACACACCTCAGGTTACACCTGTCTGTGACAGATATGCGTATGTAGTCTATGGAACGTCCGAAGTTATCTTTTAATATCATACTCTTAGTGCCCCTCCGGTGCCTTTGGCCACGGGGATTTATTCCCGTGCTTAATATCATTATTTATCTAAAATCTTTCTTTTATCGCCGACCCGCATAGTGATTTTTTTCCCGTCAAGATATTCCAGGAAGGGTAGGGCGTATTTTCTTGTCGTACCCATAACTTCCCTGAACTCAGATACGGCTATTTCATTCTTTCCCTTTGCGAATTCTCTGACAATCCCTATCATTTTTTCATAAGCGCCTTTATCCATATACATGGAATCGTTGATTCTCACCAAAAGTCCTTCTTTAGCGAGAAGTTTTAATATATTCTCGACCTGTTGTTCTTTTATCGAAAAAGCGGCGGCAAGGTCTTGTCTTGACGGCGGCTGAAACTCGGATGCCCTCAGCGTCTCAATGATTTTTATTTTTATTCCCTCGTCGATTTGCGTTAAAGACGGCCTGAAATCGGTTAGACGTATCAGCTCCTTTTCGGTAATGGTTTCGCTAAAGGAGCTAAGAATCTTGAAAAACATCTTCGCATCGATTTGCTTGAACAGACCGCGAAGCTCTTCCTTTGACATACCGGAGTGAAGTGGGTTTTTATTATGATATGACCGCAAGTTAGCTATTATATCATCGTGTAATTTATTAATAAAAATCATGTGAAATAATGTCTCGTTTACTTCAGTAATCAACCCCTTTTGTTTCAGGGTTTCAACGGCCTTGTCTATTGTTATAGTATCATGGTCAACCCAGCCATAGAGTTTTTGTTTTTGAATACCTTTAAGGGTGTTTCCTCTGATTTTCTCAGCAAGTTTTGCCGGTAGATCACGGGTTAAATAAATATCAAAAAAGGATGTATCGTCTTTTCTCCTTCTGGCAGGTGGTGCTGGATCAAGGATAATGCCGCCGCCTATGGTATCGACGGGCGAGAGCCGTCTGATTATAAATCTATCGCCAGTCATTGCAATAATCGGGTATTTAAGGCGCAGCTGGCAAAAGGCAGACATACCGGGTTTAAGTCTTTCCACCACGTGGAGAATCACGCGGGCAGTTGTCTCCGACGTACCGATATGCAGATGAACGCTTGACCTGTTTTTCAACGGCTGTGCATTTTTTAGCAGCTTAATTTCGGCATCCAGCCTGTCTGTAGCGGCAATCGTTTCGCAGTGCACCACGACGTCGCCTCTATTTATATCATCTTTATCGACACCCTGCAAATTTACCGCAATGCGCTGCCCGGCAGAGCCTGATTTGACAGACTGGTTGTGGCTGTGAAGCCCGCGCACCCTTGTCTTTATCCCTGAAGGGAGAATCTCTACAAGGTCATCCACTGAAATAGTGCCGGAGACGGCCGTGCCCGTTACCACAGTACCAAACCCTTTGAGCGTAAACACCCTGTCAATGGGCAGACGAAAGATGCCATTGGGGGATTTTTGAACTGTCCCAAGGGCAGTTGCTTGAATCTGCGCCTTGAGTTTATCAATATTATGGCCGCTCTTTGAGGACACCGGCACAATCGGCGCGCCCTCAAGGAAAGTCCCCGCAACGAAGTCTATTATCTCCTCTACTACGACCTCCACAATATCCGGCTCAACAAGGTCTGTCTTCGTAACGGCAACAATTCCGGCCTTTATGCCAAGCAGATTGCAGATGGCAAGGTGCTCTCTGGTCTGGGGCATGACGCCCTCGTCGGCGGCTATGGCAAACAGGACGAGGTCAATACCTCCGGCCCCTGCAAGCATGTTTTTAATCAGCCGCTCATGCCCGGGGACATCCACAATACCTACGGTAAGACCATCGTATCGGAGGTCTGCAAACCCCAGGTCAATCGTTATCCCTCGTTCCTTTTCCTCTTTCAGCCTGTCGGGGTCTATGCCAGTCAGCGCCATGACAAGGGAGCTTTTGCCGTGGTCGATGTGCCCGGCCGTTCCTAAGATAACATGCCTCATATCAGGAGCCATTTTGTCTCATATCAGTGGATAGTTGGCAGCCGCAACAGGGCCTCTTTTATCTTATCAGCCGGATACGCGCAGTCAATTATTTTACCGTCGAGGAAGTCTGAGTACGCGGTCAAATCAAGGTACCCGTGGCCGCTCAGGTTAAACACGATTGTCTTTTCTTTGCCTTCCTCTTTGGCGCGCAGTGCCTCGTTTATGGCACACTTAATGGCGTGCGAACTCTCCGGGGCGGGGATAATCCCCTCGCTTTTGGCAAACAACAGGGCCGCGGTAAAGACCTCCGTCTGGTGATAGGCGCGCGCCTCAATAAGGCCGTCATGGGTAAGCTGTGAAACCAGTGAGGAATCGGCGTGATACCGCAGCCCTCCGGCGTGAATCCCGGGCGGAACGAAGTCATGCCCAAGCGTGTACATCATAAGGAGCGGGGTAAGACAGGCGGTGTCGCCATAATCATATCTGAACTCTCCCTTGGTAAGGGTAGGGCAGGACTCCGGCTCTACGGCTATGACCCTGAGGTCCTTGCCGTGTATCTTGTCATAGAGGAATGGAAAACTAAGGCCGCCGAGGTTGCTTCCCCCCCCGCAGCAGGCTATCACGATGTCGGGATAATCACCGGCAATCTCAAACTGTTTCTTTAGCTCAAGCCCTATAACTGTTTGATGAAGCAGGACATGATTTAACACCGAACCGAGGGCGTAATTGGTGTTCTTGTGCGTGGCGGCATCCTCGACGGCCTCGCTGATTGCAATGCCGAGACTTCCTGGACACTCAGAGTCCTGTTCAAGAATTGCCCTGCCGGAGTTTGTCAAATTGCTTGGGCTTGGATGGACTGAGGCCCCCCATGTCTCCATAGATATGCGCCTGTAGGGTTTTTGGTCATAACTTACCTTTACCATATAGACGGTTACCTCAAGGCCGAAAAACACGCAGGCAAGGGAGATTGCCGCCCCCCACTGCCCGGCGCCGGTCTCAGTGGCTATGCGCCTTACTCCTGCCTTCTTGTTGTAATAGGCCTGAGGGATGGATGTATTGGTCTTATGGCTTCCGGCAGGGCTTACGCCCTCATATTTGTAATAAATTTTAGCCGGTGTTGCAAGTGCCTTCTCCAGCCTATGGGCGCGGTAAAGCGGGGAAGGGCGCCACATGGTATAGATATCTAAAACCTCTTCGGGGATAGTTATCCAGCGCTCCTGGGTGACCTCCTGTTCAATAAGTGCCATAGGGAAAATCGCCGCAAGGTCGTCCGGCCCGACCGGCTTATGGGTCACGGGATGAAGCGGCGGCTTGGGAAGAGTGGGCATATCGGCCATAATGTTATACCACTGGCGGGGAATATCCTTCTCTTCTAAGATTATCTTTGTACGTTTCATTAAAAAAACCTCCAAAATATTTGACACGGCATATCATTTATAGGGCATCATAATAATCTTCAGAGAGTGTAACTGATTTCGTATATAACTGGCAACTATCAACTATGGCAAACAGGATAGATTGCTTTAAGTGCGGCAATTTTTTTATCACATATGGATTAATGAAACCGTTATAAAACACTTTCCAACACCCCTCGTTAAACGTTGGCGCTGGACAAAATGACCGATTTGTGCTAAGATTATCAGATGGTAGCATCTGATCCGATCCTTACTCAATTTCGTGCGGCGCTTGTTGCTATTTATGGCGAGCGGCTTGACCGTGTGGTGTTGTTCGGTTCGCGTGCGCGCGGCGATGAGCGCGAAGATTCCGATTATGATGTTGCCGTGTTTCTGAAATCGCTTTCGGACAGGTGGCTTGAGCTGGATAGGTTGGCAGTGCTTTGCGTCAGTTTTATCGATGACACAGGCGCTTTTTTTGATGTTAAACCTTATTCCACCACGGCTTATCAAGAGCGCTCTCCGCTTATGCACGAAATCAGAGAGGAAGGACTTGATCTGTGACGGCTGAGATTACCAAATACTCTTCCCCGCATGTTAAAGAACTGGATTCCCGCTTTCGCGGGAATGACAGACAAGGCAGGACAAGTAAACGCGAGTATGTGGTATGGGCGATAGACATTATTCCTGAATGACAGACATGACATTATTACTGGGGTTAGTGTACATTTATTTATACGCAGTTCTGAATGACAGACAAGACAGGGCAAGTAAACGCCTTATTTGTCATTCCTGCGAAAGCAGGAATCCAGTCTTTTAAGGATAAAGGGCTTGAAAACCGCTTACTTCTATGATTGTAACTTGGTTAAACTCATGGCAAACAGGATAGATTGTTTTAAATGCAGTCATTTTTTTATCACATGGGACAGGAGATTTCCCTATGGCTGCAAGTTCATGGGTTTCAAGTCCAAGGTGATGCCGTCGCAGGAGGTCTTTAATGCCTCGGGCAAGGCCTGTCAGAGTTTTAAAGACAAGGGCGGCCCCAAAGGCAGTTAATACACATATCTCTTAATTTGCTGTTTCCAGTTTACATATCCCTCCCGCGTTAAATGTATGCCGTCGTATGTAAACAGAGGGTTGAGCTTTATAGTGCCCGCATAGACGAACGCCCCGTATATGTCCAAATATTTTACCTTATATTTATCTTTATATTGAACTACAGTTTGTTTTAGTTTTTCATTTGCCGCAATTACATTTGTATTAATATATAAACTATATTTCATATATATATCAGTTGGTTCTCCATCAAAATTAACAGGCAATATACTCATGACGTATATTTCCACGTTAGGAAGTCTGTTTATCAGGACATTTAATATTTTATTATATGTCAGGATTAAATCTTCAACGGACTTTCCTTTGATAATATCGTTTATGCCGGCCATGATAAAAATCTTTTTCGGGGCGACATTAATTACAGCTCCAAGACGATTGTAAATATCACGGGATGTCTTTTTCGGGGCGACATTAATTACAGCCCCAAGACGATTGTAAATATCACGGGATGTATCGCCGCCTACGCCCTGGTTTATTATATTGCCATTGGAAAACAACTCATTCCAATCGGCAAAGGCCGTCAGGCTGTCACCGAGAAACACGATTTTTTCATTGGATGACGCTACTGCCACACTGCTCAACAGGACAATAAAAACTGTTACTACAACCAAGTTAAACATAACCTTAATGTTTAACAATATGAAATCCCTCAATAGACTTTTGCATCTTTTCTGCATAGCGCTCCATTTCTGTTAAAATAATCCCATTATTAAAAAACCGATGCTTACCTCACATACGGCCTGATTTGCTGTTTCCAATTTAGATATCCCTGGTCTGTCAGATGTATGCCGTCGAATGTAAATGAAGGGTTTAACTTTAATGTGCCGGCAGAGGTGAACGACTCGTATATGTCCAAAAACTTTATGTTGTCATTTTTATGATACTCCACATCCTGTTTGATTTTCTCGTTTAAAGAGACTACAATCTTGTTATAGATGAGGTCATTTTCAAGATTAACAGGTAATATAGTCATGACGTAAATCTCCGCATGTGGCAATTTTTTTGTCAGGACGAATAATATATTGTCATAGGTCTGAATGAATTTTTCGGGGGTAACACATCTGAAAATATCATTTGTGCCAACCATGATAAAAACCTTTTTCGGGTTGTCTTTGATTACAGACCCAAGGCGATTGTATATTCTTTGAGAATCGTCGCCATTTATACCGCGGTTTATTATGTCGTCATTGGAAAACAAGCCATTCCAATCGGTAAATGCCATATGGCTGTCGCCAAGAAACACGATTTTCCCGGTGGATGATTCAGTTGATGATTTTGCTGTCAGATTGACAGTTAATAGAACGATAACTACTAATACAGATGACGAAATAAGCAGTCTGCTCATAATGCGGCTCCTTTTCTTTTAAGTGGTACGTCAATCCAGGGTTGACAGGACATTCACTGCCAACCCTTACCGAAAATCTTTAGCTGCTACGCATAGACACTGGTACTTTTCTGTGCATCCTTCTCTTTCGAGCTTCCCGCACCAGAGGTAGATGAATACGCGCTAAGCTGCTTGCCGGAGTCTTTTTTGAGATCAGACAACAGTTGTAACAGCGTTGAATCCTCGTTAGAGGTATTGCCTGAGGCATTCATGGTGGATCCGCCGTTAGCGCCCATCTTCATTGCCATACCCTTCATCTTATCCATCATCTGCTTATTGGCGCTGTCGAATTCGCTCTGGCTTATGCTGCCGCTTTTATCAGTGTCGAACTGTGAAAAGAACTGATCAACGCTCGGACCTTGCTTGCCTGTCTTGGCCTTCATCTCATCACTGGAGGCCTGCATCTCAGCTTTAGAGATTTGACCATCTCCGTTTGTGTCCATAGCCTTAAACATCTTCTGACTCATCTGTGCCATATCTGCTGCACTTGGCCCTGTAGTTGCTCCTGAAACCATTAGGTTTCCTCCTGTTTGTTGTATTATAATTCCCTAACAAATACCACGCAGTTATTCAAACATTGTCATACTGCTTCACACACTCGCGAATCACCTCCTTTTTGGGCAAAAAAGTCTGTGCTGCTCTTGATTAAAGGGGCCAAAGGCGCTCCTTCGCTCTATAAATGTCTTAAAAACCTCTTTTTGATCGGTACGTAAAATGGACATAGTACTATTGTCCGCCTCTTCAATGCTCAATTTTATCTGCGGAAATACCTGTTTATGAATTATCGCCATTTTTTTATCCATTTCGTTCATTATCACTCGTAATTTCTCTTTCTGCTCATTATCAAGTCCCAGGTCTTTAGAGATATGTTTAACAATCATATCGGCCATCTGTCCCGGACCGCCTATTGGGCCGCCCGGAGGCATATGCTCCATTTTGATACTGCACACATATTGGGTGATGATTGCGCCGACAATGCCGCCAATCAGAAAAATTATCAGTACACCAGCTATCCCTTTATAGTCTCTCATCTGTTCTCCTTCATATAGGCCATGAGCACAGTTTGCTCTAACCCTGTGGTATATGTATAGTAATAGTTTTTCTGTTTATGTGATGTTACGCCAAACCCCAATATGCTTAGTATTATGATCAATGCAACGAAGTAGGGCATTAGTTTCCATGACCATTCGTAGAGATGCCAGTTTGTTTCTTTTTTCGCGCGGAGACGCCTTGCCAGTCTGGCCTCAAAATTTCGCTCCAGACTGGATGTATCTGGTCTGATGTTTCGTACCTCACGAAACAGCTCATCAAGCCTTTTATTTTCCATGGTTTTCCCCTAATAAGTATCTTCTAAGTTTCCAACGCGCTCTGAATGCGCGCACTTTTACATTTGTCTCGCTCCATCCGGTAAGCTCCGCTACTTCACGTACAGATTTCTCCTCCAGTTCAAGCAGCACAATTATCATCTTATCTTTTGGAGGGAGTCTATCGAGCGCGCAGTATAGTTCCCTGTATGATTTCTCTTTATTATATGAAGGAGCAGCCGTAAATTCGCTGACATCCTCAAGAGGAACATCGTCCGCCCTGCTTTTTTGCTTCCTGAGGGCGTCGTAGCAACAATTGATAGTGATCTTTGACAGCCAGTGTTCAAACGGCGCGTCCGCCCTATACTTGCCAAGCATTTTAAACGCCTTGATAAACACCTCCTGGCATATGTCGTCCAGTTCGAATTGATCACGCGTAAAACGTGCCGTTATTTTAAATACCTTGCGCTTATAACGCCTGACCAATTCATTAAATGCCTCTTCGTCACCGGCCAATACCGCGTCGATATAAATCATATCGGCTGCCCCAGGTTCACTATCTTTAACAAAAACTGTATCTGCCATTGTTATGTCAAACGAATCTCTGAGCATAGCCGCAATACCCACCGGTATAAAATTATAACTCATTGTCTGTACACTCATCTCTTCCTCTTCCATATATATTTAACCACTCTGTAAGTATAGACGTTCAGGTTATTAAAAGGTTACACAAAAAAATTGGAAACGATAAGAAAATATTAACTCGGTGTGCTCAGTTGAGATTAGGACAGCCTTCAGTGAACAATTAGGAGCGCGGCTGCAAATCCCAACAGGAGAATTCGCAGCCGCTTCGGAGGGTGAAAGGGTTATTGTCTAATACGCAACCTGTGAAACTATCGAGCCGTTTGTGCCAACAATATACAGATACGAGGTCTGGCTGCCTGGCGTACCGCTGTTACTAAAGGTTAAAGATGAAGTGGTAATATACACAAAACCATTTACGAACACTGGCTCAGATGCGTTCATACCGTCTAAACTGACTGACACGGGTGTGGCGCTCTGGTTAAACGGCAGCGATACGAAGTACAGCACCGTCGAAGGACTGCCTGGTGTTGAATTTGTGGACTGGGGAGGGACACCTGCAACGGCAACAAGCGTGTCCCTTGATGAGGTGTCTTTTCCCATAACGAGACTCATGACCTTGCCATTTACGGCTATAGCCTGCTTTGCTCCCGACGAGGTTATTGCCGTTATGTTTGACGTGAGGCTGCCAGAAACTGTACCTGCGGTATTCACTGATTCAACATATGCAGTGCCGTCGCTTCCTGTCACAATGGGTGGTTTCATGGGTAACGGCATCATTGCGCTGCTACCAGGACCGCTGTCGCCGGGGCCTCCAAAACCAAATGCTTGCTGCCCAAAGATTAACAAACCCGCCATCAGTGCCGCCAAGACATAAATCTTCTTCATTTTTCTTTCTCCTTTTTTGCCCTCTTTTTTTTGTTAACTAAAAGTTAACTTACTATAATGTTAGACGTAGTGTTTACAAAAAGGTTACACAAGAAGGAATAAATAAAAATAAATCGGCAGTTTAATGTTACGAAAGCCTGAGGCCATCTATCGTCTTTTTCATCTTTCCCGCGTAGCGCTCCATTTCTGAGTATATGCAGCCACAGTATTTTTGTCTGTAGAGGGAGAGTTTTATAGACATCTCAATGCCCTCGCGCCAACCCTTTCTGAAATCTTCCTCGTAGAATTCGATTGAATATTGATTTGAGATATCAGCCGCCGTTTCGACGATAACTTCGTATTTTTGATAAATGCTGTAGAGTAGGGTGGTTGAAAATGCGCTATAACCCAGTTCTTTTGCCTTCAGGGCGGTTTGGGTAAGCCTCATCCGGTAGCAGGCGGCACATCTGTCTTTTCCTTTATGAACAGCGATTTCGATAAATTCCGTGAGGCCGTAGTAATTGTCGTAGTATATTTCAAACCCATTATGAGAGATAAGCTGCCCTACGGCATCGAGGCGCAGGGCGTATTCGGTAAGGGGATGAATGTTAGGGTTATACCAGAAACCGGCTGCCTCTATGCCCCTTTTTTTCAATACATCAATGGGGAATACGGCACAGTTAGCACAGCATATGTGAAGCAGCACATTCATTATTAAAACAACCGGTGTGGGACGGCCTTGCCAAGATGTTCATACGCGAAAGGGGTCGCAAGCCTTCCCCGGGGGGTACGCTCAAGCAGGCCCTCTTGCAGCAGATATGGTTCATAGACATCCTCTATTGTGTCCTTGTCCTCACTGACAGAGGCCGAGATGGTCTCAATTCCCACAGGGCCGCCGCCGAATTTTTCAATTATCGTGAGGAGTACCTTTCTGTCCATATCGTCAAGTCCCAGCTTGTCTATATTTAATGACGCAAGGGCAATTTGGGCTATGTTTAAATCGACGACACCGTTGTTTTTTACCTGGGCGAAGTCTCTGACTCGCTTCAGTAGCCTGTTCGCGATTCTGGGTGTGCCGCGCGAGCGTCTCGCTATCTCCATTGATGCCTCGTCCGTTATCTCTACGTTAATAATCGACGCGGAACGATTTATTATCACTACAAGGTCGCGGTGGCCGTAGTACTCAAGCCTGTTAATGACGCCGAACCTGTCCCTCAGGGGCGAGGTCAGAAGCCCCGTTCTGGTGGTTGCCCCGATCAGGGTAAATCTGGGGAGGTTTAGTTTAAGCGTCCTTGCGCTTGGCCCCTGTCCGATGAGAATATCAAGCTTAAAATCCTCCATCGCGGGGTACATTATTTCCTCTACAATGCGGGGGAGGCGGTGGATTTCGTCTATGAAGAGGATGTCGTTGTCCGAGAGGTTCGTCAAAATGGCGGCGAGGTCTCCGGCCCTCTCCAGCACCGGCCCTGATGTGGTCTTTATATTTACATTTAGTTCGTTGGCTATGATATTGGCAATAGTGGTCTTGCCAAGGCCGGGCGGGCCGCAAAACAGGATATGGTCAAGGGGCTCCCCGCGCCGCCTTGCCGCCTCAATAAAAATCCCCAGGTTTTCCTTTATCCTTGTCTGGCCGATAAACTCCTGAAAAGTCCCAGGCCGGAGCGTGTAGTCTATCTGCCCATCCTCTGAGACTATCTGCTGTGATTGAATCGTTCTTTCGTCTTTCATTTTTGGCACTTACCTGTCACTGGTCAGTCTTTGATAACAATTTTAAGGATTCCTTCAGAAGAGATTCAAGGTCACGAATCCCCTTTTTATTGAGCTGCTCAAGGACATGAATGACGTCTGTCCTTTTGTATCCGAGATTGAGAAGGGCAGACAGGGCGTCCTCGTAATCCCTGTTGACAAGCGAGGTAGATACGGGGAGTTTCTCCTTGAGATCGAGTATGATGCGCGCTGCGGTTTTTTTACCAATTCCAGGGATGGCGGTAAGGGTGTCGATGTCGTTGGAATTTACGGCGGAGGCGAACTTATCAGCCGAAAGGCCGGAAAGCGCCGCGAGGGCCAGCTTTGGCCCGACACCGCTGACAGATAGTACCTTAGTAAAAATAAATCTTTCCTCCTCTTTAAGAAAGCCGTAAAGCTGCAGTATATCCTCACGCACATGCGTATAGATGAACAGAAACACGTTTTGTCCCTCGCCGGGTATGCTGGTAAGCACGCTTATAGGGCAATGCACCTCATAGCCGACGCCGTTTACCTCAAGTAAAACCATGTCGGATTTTTTACGCAAAATCTTTCCTCTGAGTGATCCAATCATCGGAGTTCTATAATACAGCAATGTGTAAATTAATTGCTATATCATCTGTTTAGGGAGTGGGATTATTTGATAAGTCCTAAGAGCCTGAACATGCCGGCTATCAAAGCGGCCTGCGCCACGAGCATGGCGGCTACCCACTTGATGATGTCGGACTTGGCACTTTCAAGGTCGGCCTTTGTGTTTAAATCTTTACGGGAGCTTGAATCAGCATCGTTAATAATCCTGACAAGGGCTTCTGCGCCGTCATCGCCGAGTTTCTTTCTTAAAACTTCTGGTATCGTTATCACGTTCATGTATTGATTATAACGTATCTTCTGATATTTTTCAGGAAGAAGATCGCGTGGCGGCAGCCGTGCCGGATCATAGATTTAACCATATCAGTAATTTTACATAATATATCTTATCGGACATTTTATATCAACATGTTTTGTGGATAAATTGTCGGTAATTGTGTGAATTTGCCTTGCAGCAGTCCTGTTTGCGCGCTTCTACCGTTATTGTCTAACTATTAAGCAATCGATTATTCTTTATAAAATAGCAGGTTATCGGGTAATTATCAGCTTTCCGGTAAGGCGGTCATTTTCCTGGCCGGTAACTATGAGATTTACAAGGCGTTTTTCCCGTACTTCAAATCCCGGCACTGTCTCTGATATTATTTTCAGGTAATTTCCCGTTGTGCCGCCGAATGAGCCGCCTTCAATGGTTTCGACTACCGCGCACAAAACTTTCCCTGTTTGCCCGGACATATACGCCAGCTTCTTGTTATCAGATAACTCTCTCAGGTGCGCCGCGCGTTGTTTTTTTATCCCTTCATCCACAGCCCCGGCCATGGCTGCGGCCTTCGTGTTCTTCCTCTTCGAATATGGAAATACGTGCAGGTATGTCAGTGGTATGGATGAGATAAACCCATAGGTACCTTTGAAGTTATCATGCGTCTCACCTGGAAAACCAACTATCACGTCAGAACCTATCGATATGTTATCAATAGATTGCGCCAGCCGTAAGATGGTTGCCCTGAAATCCCCGGTGCTGTATGGCCTGTTCATCTTCTTTAATATTTGATCATCGCCGCTTTGCAGCGGTACGTGAATGTGGTTGCAAATCCTGTCGTTTTCAAAGAGTTGGATCAATCTGCCTGTTATTTCACTTACCTCTATTGAGGTCAATCTGATTCTTACATTGTTCGTATTTATCAATATGTTTTCGATAAGTTCTGAAAGTTCAATCTTAGGATTCAGGTCAACTCCATAATAGCCTATATGAATCCCCGTTATGACGATTTCCATAAACCCTGCCGCCTCGATATCTTTGGCCTCGCAGCAAATTTCCTCAACAGGCCTTGACCTTGACGCCCCTCTGGTTTGTGGTATTATGCAGTATGTACAGGAGGCATTGCAGCCGTCTTGTATCTTTAGCAAGGCGCGGCTGTTTCCATGATTTGTTGTCCTTAGGTTTGTGCCCGGCCCGAATTTATCTTTAAAATATGCGACTTTGTCCTCGTTTTTTACGATCTCGACTTCCTTGCTTATTTGTCCTATCAGGGGGGCGTTAAGCTCTGAATAGCAGCCCGTGACAATTACCGACGCCCCCGCCTTCAGGGCGCGCCTTATTAATTGCCTTGACTGGTAATCGCTCTTGGCCGTAACGCTGCATGTGTTTATCACGCAGATATCCGGCAGTTCTTCAAGCGATACTTTATGATGGGAATTTCCCATTAAAACGTCTTCTATAAGGCTGCTTTCAGATTGGTTGGACTTGCAGCCAATGGTCAGCACACAAAATTTCATTACCGTTACCCTTTCATTACCCTTAATTACTCTTAGTTACTGGCATTAGTCCTTCTGGCCGGCCTTCCAGTGAATGTCTAAAGGAGTTTGTTATGGTTACGGTGATAAGCATTCCTTTTTTAATGGATTGTTCAGGCGTGAAATTAACTATCTTATTTGTCCTTGTCCTTCCCGTCCAATGATTAGTGTCCGAGGAACTTTCGCCCTCGACAATGATTTCTACCTTTTGACCCTTAAGCCGCCTGTTTATTTTATCTGTTATAACATCCTGTAATTCAAGGATTGTTTTAAGCCTGTCTGATTTAACATCTTCACCAATCTGGCCTTCCATCTCTGAGGCCCGCG
This sequence comes from Nitrospirota bacterium, assembly GCA_015233485.1. GTDB lineage: Bacteria > Nitrospirota > Thermodesulfovibrionia > Thermodesulfovibrionales > Magnetobacteriaceae > Magnetominusculus. The sequence goes on along the minus strand of JADFXO010000018.1, from coordinate 8,388 downwards.
TGTAACGGCGTTTTGAGTATTTAAATGCGAAGACGCCGTCGAATTCGATTTCTTTTAACGCTGCAAGTGTCTCATCATGGTCTTGCCCTGTTTCGGTGGGGAAACCGGCTATGATGTCCGATGTAATTGTTATATCTGGTATGTGTCTTCTTAGGGCGGTTACTTTATCAAGATACTCTGCGTATGAGTATTTCCTGTTCATCAGGGAAAGAATTTTTGACGAGCCTGACTGAAGCGGCAGGTGTATGTGCTCACATACCTTGTTGAGATCCCTTATTGCAAGGATCAACTCCGGTGAGAGGTCCTTGGGATGAGACGTTACGAAGCGAACCCTCTCAATACCTTCTATTGCGTTTACGGCTTCAAGCAGCTGCGGGAAAGAAGAGCTATTATTAAAAACACTTCTCTTTGGGTCTTTATATGAGTTTACGTTTTGCCCGAGCAGGGTTATCTCCTTATAGCCGGTATCGGAGAGGTTTCTTATCTCGTTGACAATACTGTCCATTGGTCTGGAGCGCTCCCTGCCCCTCGTGTGTGGAACCACGCAGTAGCTGCAAAAGTTGTTGCAGCCGTACATGATATTTACCCACGCCCTTGTGCCGTCGTTTCTTACGGCGGGAAGATCTGTCTCTGCCAACGCGGGATTTTCCCCTACGGCGGCCTTTCGTTTATCTCTGCGGATGAGTTCCGGAAGTTTTACGATATTCTGCGGTCCGAATGTAAAGTTTACGTATTGGTTGTCGATCAAAAACCGCTCGCCCTCTTGCTGCGCGATACACCCTGAGACGGCTATTTGCAGCCCCGGCCTCTTTCTTTTCAACAGTTTAAAATAACCCAATCTCGATAGAAATTTGTGCTCGGCCTTCTCTCTGATGCTGCATGTGTTGAGGATTATCAGGGCGGCGTCCTCTGGTTCATTGGTAAAGGAGTAGCCTTCACCCCTTAGAACTCCGGCTATTTTCTCCGTGTCGTGGACGTTCATTTGGCAGCCCCATGTTTGCAGGTATGCGACTTTGTCCATCAGCCCTTCATTAGTAATTTAATATCTCCAGGTAGTTTGCGTAGTCCTGTTCGGTTAAGCCGGTACTTGAGCGCCTTTTCTGTCCAAAGTCTTTTTGTGCCTTTTGAACATTGCCCTTATATTCAGGGGCAAGGCGTATCCCCTCCATCAGCGCTTCGTTGGCCTCGCCATATCGTCCGGCGGCATTGTGGCAGAGGGCTATTCCGTAATATGACCCTATATTGTTTTGATTTCTCGCAAGGGAATCCCTGAAAGACTTGATGGCCTCATCGTATTTGCCAATCCTGTATAAAGAAAATCCGAGGTTTTGATAGCTCTTATCCGGTGTGGCGTAAAGGGGATTTTTTAACGCGTTTCTAAACGCCTCTACAGATTCGGCCCATTGGCCCATCATAGCGCAGGTTATGCCGAGATTATTATATGCGTCGGAGTAATTCTTGTCTGAGGCGATTGCTTTTATAAATGATTCCTTTGCGTTTTTATACTCGCCAAACCGATGGTAAACAAGGCCAAGGGCGTTTAAGGATTCCTTGTCTTTGGGGTCTATCTCAAGGGCCTTTTTAAATTCTACAAAGGCGCCCTGGTAATCGTTTTCCTTCATCTTTGAAACTCCGAGGGCATAGTGGCCTTTGACCTGATTGTCTTTTTTGTTATCATTATCACTATCTGTCTGGGGTATTACAGTACTACGGGTAGGTAAGTTACCCGTACAGGACACTACCATAGTTAACACAAACAATAAGCCGATGCAATATCTCAAATTCATTCCTCTTATCACAACCCCACCATCCTTTTTCTCATAATTACCTTCAGCAGACCCGGCACCTAACGCCTTCTTATCCATATATGCGTAAACGCACCGTCCTGAAACGCGTAAGCAAGCCCCAGCCTTAGTATCTCAAGCAGGGCAAGAAAGGTTACTATAACCTCCATTTTCGTTGCCGCATCCGTAAAGAAACTGTAAAATAATATCTTATCCTTCTCAATCTCAAGCCTCTCCGTAATAATAGCAATTTTATCTTTAATGGTCAAGTTTTCTTTTGTTATCGATCTCATCTCAAAGGGTTTCTTGTCTAAGACGCACTGAAGAGCCTTGACAAGGTCGTACAGACTTAGATCCATCAGGTATGGCTGCTGTGTCTTAGAACCCTCAAAATCCCAATCCGGTTCCTTTGAGAATATATTTTCCCAAACCGTCTCCCTTTCCTTTAGTGAAAATGCCGCTTCCTTATATGACTGATATTCGATTAATCTCTGAACAAGCTCCAGGCGAGGGTCTTCCTCCTGCCCTACCCTTTCCTCGGCTGGCAACAGCATTTTTGATTTTATATGTATCAGTGTGGCCGCCATTACGATAAATTCACCGGCGACATCGATGTTAAAATCCTTCATGATTGCCAAATATTGCAGATACTGTCCAGTGATAAAGGCTATCGGGATGTCGTAGATGTCGATCTTGTTTTTATGGATTAGTGACAGGAGTAAATCGAGCGGCCCCTCAAATACATCTAATTTTATCTTATACACTTCCCCAGCAGACATTGTTTTCTTCCCCTATCTAAGCAATTTATCAAACGCGATAAACACGACCACCGTTATGCTGATATACCCGTTCATGTTGAAAAAGGCCATATTGAGCTTGGTTAAATCTCCTGGCCTGACCAGTCTGTGTTCATATATTAAAAGACCGGCCACGATTACCATACCTGCATAATAAACTATTCCCATATGAAATACGCCCCCGGCGATAATAAAAAATATCCACGTAAGCATATGAAACGCCCGCGCTATATACAAAGACGTCCTTATGCCGAAACGCTGGGGTATAGAATGCAGCCCGGAGCTCCTGTCGAATTCGATATCCGCAAGCGCGTAGAGAATATCAAACCCCGCCAGCCAGAATACGACGGCCACGGGCATTGGCACTGCCTCAAGGGAAACACTCCCCCTGACCGCTATCCATGCCCCAAGCGGCGCAAAGGCTATTGCCACCCCAAGCACTATATGGCATCCCCATGTGAATCGCTTCGTATAAGAATAGAGATATATGATAAACAGCGCAACAGGGGAAAGCTTAAGACACAGGGGATTTAACATGTATGCCGAGAACACAAATATAATCGAAGACAGCACCACAAAGGCCGCCGCGTCGGCAACCGAAATAACTCCGGTGGGGATTTCACGATTTTTCGTTCGCGGGTTTTGGGCGTCTATCTTTCTGTCGATTACCCTATTCAACCCCATGGCCGCTGACCTTGCCGAGACCATCGCAACCGTTATCCAGAGGATCGCATTCATGTTCGGAAGGCCGCCGGCCGCTAAAATGGCCGACGAAAAGGCAAACGGCAGCGCGAACAACGAGTGCGAGAATTTAATCATCCTCAGGTATGATATTACGCGCGCGTAGGGGGCCATTAATTCGTAGCTTGCAAGTTATATTTTATGTTGCAGCCGGGCATTTTCGATTACTATTGCCGCCTCTTCCGCAAGGGCCATGGCGAAGTCTATCTCATCGGTTGTAAAAACCCTCGGCTCGCTGGTCAGGAGCCTCAGGACGCCTATAATGTTATTGTAGAGCATGAGGGGGATTACGAGAATGCTTTTAACCCCTTCCCTTTGGGCCTCTTTGTTGTAGATCATTCGCGCGTCGCTTGCCGCGTCGTTGATGGCTACAGGCTCTCCCTTCAGGGCAATCTTTATATTTTCCTCGAACTCTATAGAGCCTCTGTTGAGATACTCATCGCTCAGGCCAGAGGACGCCACCAGTTCGAGTCTCTCATTCTCCCGGTTTAGCAGCCGTATAGTCGCCGCTTTTGTATTCATTATTTCAGGCAGGCGCGTAACGATGTGATTTAACACCTCGTTGAAATCCTTCGTTTTCGTCCTGAGTTTTGTTATTTCCTGAATGGTTTTTAAATATTTCACCTCTTTATACTGTTTTTCATACATGGTCGCATTGACTATTGCCAGCCCGCACTGCTCAGCTAAGGACGTAACGAAGTCCACCTCTTCCTGTGTGAAATTCCTAAGCCAGCCGGTAAACAATTTAATTACGCCGATTAGTTTGCCCCTTGCCAGTATAGGCACTGAGAGGATGCTTTTTATGCCCTCTTCTATTATGTCTTTTTTGTTCATAACCCTGGGGTCTGTCGTGGCATCGTAAATAAAGATCGATTTATAGTTCAGTTCCTCAAGGATATTCATGTCCTTGTCCTTTAGAAAGGGCAGCGACGACCCCTGCGAATACAGATGGTTTAGTGCCTCCATGATATTGAGTTCCTTTCCCGTGGGGTCTTTTGTCAAAAAATCCTCGTTCAGTCCGTAGGCAGCCGCCAGCTTAATCTTTTTCGTCTTCTCGTCTATAAGTTTTATTGTAGCCCCTTTTACCTGAATGGCCTCAGGGATCTTCCTGACAATCATGTTAAGGATTTCCTCAAGGTTCAGCGAAGAGCTTACCGCCTTGGATATCTCCTGAAATACCCTCAGGTATTCCTTTTCCCTCGATACGATACTCTCAAACTCCTTGGCGTTCATTATCGCCATCGCGGCCTGTTCGGCTATGGCTGAGACAAATTTCATGTCCTCATCCGAGTAGTTTCTCGGCTCAGCCGTATACATCCTCATTATCCCGATAATGTCGTCTTTGAACCTCAGCGGGACACTCATGATGCTCCTGATGCCTTCTTTTTTTGCGGCATGAAAATATATCGAATTCTTATCGTCTGCGACATCGTATATGGACACAGGCTTGCCCGACATCGCGTCTTCCAAACTCTGGTCAAAGGTCACCGCCCCCTTGTTGACATACTCGCCGGATAACCCGAAAGAAGCGGCAACGTCTAAAGTCCTTGATTTTTTGTTTATCAATCTTAGAAGACATGCCTTGACGTTCATTACCTTTACTATATTTGTAACAATCAGATTCAGGACTTCATCTAAAGCGATACTTGAACTTATGGCCTTGCAGATATTTTGATAACTCTCCAGATAGACCCTTTTTTGGAATATCTTCTCTGAACATTCGCCACACATCCCGTGCGTAATGTTGGTATAGCCCAGCGAACTAAGAAACTCTTCGACTGTCTGCCACGCGGCGTCGTTTTTTATCTTCTTACACCAACCGCAGGTAAGAATTAGTTGTTTATCATCTTCTAACATGTCAATATCTCAAGTATCTCTTTATATCTAAGAGAGGTCTTAGCAATGATTTCCGCGGGTAGGGAAGGCCCGGGATAATCCATATTCCAGTCCAATGTCAACAGGTAATCTCTGACTATCTGCTTATCGAAACTCTCTTGCGCCCTGCCCGCGGCATAGTCTTTGAGCGGCCAGAAACGCGAGGAATCGGGGGTTAATAATTCGTCTATCAGGATTAGCCGGCCATCTATAAAACCGAACTCGAATTTTGTATCGGCAATTATAATACCCTTACTGAGGGCGTAATCAGCCGCCTTGCTGTATATCGCGAGGCTCAGATATTTTAACTTTTCAGCAACATCGCGCCCAACTATGGAGACGGCCTTATCAAAAGAAATATTTATGTCGTGGCCCTTTTCGGCCTTCGTGCTTGGAGTAAAAATGGCTTCCGGTAGCCTCTCTGATTCCTTTAATCCACCGGGCAGCTTAATCGCGCACACCGTGCCGTCACTCTTATATTCCTTCCACGCAGAGCCGGATAAATAACCCCTGACAATGCACTCCACGGCAACTGGGCTTGCCTTTTTAACAAGCATTGTCCTTTTATTAAGTATTTCCCTATATTTTTGACAGGCATCGGGGAAGGCATCTACGTCAGTTGTAACTATATGATTATTAACAATTGTCTTTACATAGGAAAACCAAAAAGCCGAAATGGAGGTAAGCACGTCGCCCTTGGAAGGGATACCGTCCGGAAGCACTACGTCGAAGGCCGACAACCTGTCCGTCGCTACTAAGAGGAGGTGTTGCCCAACGTCCCCAAGACCGTAGATATCCCTCACCTTACCTCTTTTAACAAGACGCAGGTCAGAAAAGTCCGTGTTCAGCACAACATTGTTCGTCATAGGGTTAATCGTCCGTCCCAGTGCCTGTGTTCTGTCCCAGCGCCTGTCATAGCTCCTTTTGCCACAGCGCCTGTCATAGCGTTATAAGATTCAGCAACCATGTCACCACCACCACTGGTAGTATAATAATTGGATACGTTATTGTCAACATAATAAATCACCGGAAACGCTTAAAGCCATGATGTTTTTTCTTCACCCTCAATCTTGTGAGCGCTTTAATGCTGAAATGTCCTTAATCAAGGCGCAGACACATTTACCCCTTGAACTGTCCTCTGGCAGCGGCGACAGTCCTAATGCCGCCGGAAACTCAGAGCCGTCTTTGCGAACTGCCGTAACGGTAACTCCATGAACGTCAACTCCTATTTCCATGCGGCGAGTTTCATTCATCCTAAAGAAGGAGTCACGCTTAGCTGGGTGCTGCGCACGTACGCTCTGTGGCACCAGAATATCGACGCACTTGCCAATGAGTTCATCGTGGGCATATCCAAATATTTTGCCGGCCATAAGATTGGTTAGAATTATTTCACCTGTCTGGTTCACTACCAGTATTCCATCGGGTAAGGATTCGATGATGTCACGGTACCATGTTTCGGTCTCTTTCAATATCCTCTGCTGGGAATTCAGTTTGTCGGCAAGCTGTTGAGTGGCCTCAAGCAGTTCTTGGGTGCGCAGGTTGCGGTTAAGGATTTCAATATTCATTGCAATTATAGGCGTCAGCTCATCAAGAAGCGCCAGGGCGTCTTTGCTGAAAGCCGACATGCCCGCCAGTTCTATAACCCCAATAACCGCGGAGTTTTGTATGACAGGCCGCAGGGTAATAACGGCAGGGGAGGCCTCGCCTATTCCCCAGTTGATGGCAATGCCTGAACCTGACGGGCTTGCCACTGTAATCGGCACACGTTCGCGCGCGCACTGCCCGACTAGTCCCTGCCCAATGGCAAAGGCCTTGTCTTTCATATCGCAGCCATAGCCGCCTGATGAGCGCAGCACATTTTCATTCTTGTCGAAGATATACAACATCCCATAGGCCGCGCCAACCAGAGGCGCCGCAAGGGAAAGAAATTGGCGGGCAAGTTCCTCATTCGTAACCGCCTTTTGAAGCGCTGAGGAGATTAGGGAGATATGCGATTTTATGGCGGCTCGGGACTCAAGTTCCAGGGAGTATTGCCTGAGTTCTTGTTGAATTTTATCCCTTTCTCTGACCGAGGCACTCAAACGGCGGTTCCAAATGGCCACAAAGACAATTATAACAATCAGTGCCGCGGCAATCGGGCCAACGACCCTCCAGTTTATCCCCGGCTGATATTCCACAGTAAGCCACCGGTCGGTTATCAAGGCCTTTTCCTGCTTCGACATGCCTGATAAGGCCTTATCAAGGGCTGAGGCAAGGAGTGGCCAGTCTTTTCTGATTCCGCAGGCCATGTCATAGTGGTATTGGGTCTGCCCTGCTATTTTAAGGTTGTTCAGCCCAAGCCTCTCTATATTATAGGACACAATTGCCATGTTATCTATTAACACATCTATTTCACCTGAGGAAAGCTCCAAAAGGGCAGTGCGTATATCAGGAAGCGATATCAGCGGCAAATTCGGGTAGTCCCGCTTGATGCGTGTCTCGACTATCAGGCCTTTTAACACGGCGACCTTAAGGCCTTCGAGATTTTCGACTCCGCTTATGTATCGAACATCCTGACGGGTCACGATAACTGCGGCAAAGGTGGAATACGGCCTTGTAAACAGGATATCCTTAGCGCGTTCAGGGTCTGGCGAGATCTTTGGTATGACGTCTATTTCACCATCTATCAGCTTCTTCATGGCCGCGCCGACATTAAGGCCGGGCACAAGGACAATATCAAACCCAAGACGCTTGGCGCAGGCCTCTATAAAGCCGGCACTTATGCCGGAGTAAACCCCTTTCTCGTCTATGAACTCATAAGGCGGACGCGCGGAGTCCACCCCTAAACGCACCTTTTTGCCCTTGAGAAATTCCCTCTCCTCAGGGGTCAACGCTACCGATACGTTGTCGGGCGCGACCTCCGATAACACCGGTGTAGTAAGGAAAAATATGCTCAGGAGCAGTAAAAATATGCCTGCGGCGAGCAAACGCTTCAACGCCACTAAATATCCACCCCCACGGCTTGTGCAATCTCTTGAAGCCCGGTTAAGGCCTCTTCATAATCAAAATTCGTGATACTGCCCTGTACCCTTTTTGCCGCATCTGCCTGCCCCGCGGACTTGAGCATAGCAACCACATCATCTATCATATCTGAGGCCCGCGGATTGTCGTCCGCCAAAAACGCCGCAAGTTTTTTCAGATTACTACTAAGG
>JADFXO010000189.1 GCA_015233485.1 Nitrospirota bacterium | reverse complement strand
GTCCGCAGCGTAGCACAGAAAATGAGAGAGCTTATGCTTAACATTCGCTTGGTCTTCGACTACTTACGTATGTCAAAAAACTCTGCTTCTACGGCACTTGCCTGATGGAGAACAAATTTACCGTGGCGTTTGTCCTGAGTCGCCTTGACTAATTAAGTATTTTTCTGATATTTTAAAGATGTGCCTGAGAAACCCTCAACAAAACCTGTACATTCGGGACGTTGCCAATGATCAAAGGGTTGCATATATTAAAATCCGATGAGGCAGCAGCCAGCTCAGTACTTTCCTCGCCTCTGGAAAACGCGGTCCGTACAATTATTAGAGTGGCAAGGCCTGATATGCTAATACTTTTCGGCTCCTATGCCGCGAGAAACCATAGCGCGGGAAGTGATTATGATATACTTGTTTTGAAAAAAAACCTCAAGGATCAACGAAAGCTGGTGCAGAAGATATATCTCCATTTTAAGAATATCGGGGCTCCCATTGACGTCTTAGCGGTAGATACTGTCAAGTTTGAAACGCTGAAAGACGACCCATATTTGATATACTACGACGCATATAAGAAAGGGAAGGTTATCTATGAAAGACCATCGGCTCAGGGCAAAAGAATGGCTCCTGAGGGCAAAAAGTAATCTGGCCCGAGCGCGTCTTGGCAAGGCTTCAGATGATATATTGTACGAAGATATATGTTTTGACGCACAGCAGTCTGTAGAAAAAGCCTTGAAGTCTATGTGCGTCATGCACAATATCAGATTTAACAAAGCTCATGATATATCTTATCTGATAGATTTACTTGATGCGGCAGGTATAATACTTCCCAAAAAGCTACAAAGAGCAAGGCTTTTAACTAACTACGCCGTTGAGACCCGGTATCTTGGCGACTATACGCCCGTCGACAGGAATATGTATGAAGAGGCATTGGAAATTGCAGAAGAAGTAGTAAAGTGGGTTGAGAATAATTTGGAGAACATACCCTGAACGCAGGTAATATAGGTGTCAGGTTTTGACCTGGGCCTACCGCAGTTACAAGACATGCTAAAATAGTCTGACGAGAACTTCTTCGTCTTTTTCAAGCCCCCGTCTTTCGGCAGGGATTTCTATTACGCCGTCGGCCTTTACGAGCGAGTTGATGAGGCCGGACTTGCTTAAAACAGGCTGCGCATAGTGCTCACCGTCTTTGTCTATGATTTTTACCCATATGAAATCAGTCCTTGCCGGTTGTGACGCGATATTTGACGTGAGCCTTGCCTTGATGATGGGGTGATATGTTTTGTTGAGTAATTCGCCGGTAAGGCGTTTTAAAACCACGGCTGCTTTAATAAAAACCTCGAAACTGACTGTTACAGCAGCGGGATGTCCGGGGAGACCGAAGACGGGTATGCCATCAACGCAGCCTGCGATGATGGGTTTGCCGGGCTTTACAGCAACGCCATGAAACAGGACGCCGGGGCTGCCGAGTCCGTTAATAATCCTCGCTGTCATGTCCATCGTGCCTACAGAGCTGCCGCCGGTGATTATGACCATCTGAGACGTTTTAACGGCCTCGGTGGCGACAGCGGCAATAGTATCGTAGTCGTCTCTAAAAATTCCTTTTCGGATAGGTGCCGCACCATTGTTAAGGAGCAGGCCGCTTAAGTTATATGAATTAATATCCCTGATTTGTGCGCCTTCGATGGGTATCCCCGGGGGGATAATCTCGTCGCCTGTTGAGATAATGGAAACGATGGGTTTTCTATAGACCAATACCTCGGAGATGCCGATTGCTGCGAGCGCCCCCATGTCCTGGGGCCTGATTTTATGGCCGCGGCAAAGCAGCTCAGTTCCCTTAGAAACATCTTGTCCCTTTTGGATGACATTGTCACCGGGTGCAAGTGCCTTCAATACCTCAATATCAGAGCCGCCTAAGGGTTGTGTGTGTTCAAACATTAAGACCGCGTCTGCGCCGGGGGGAAGCATCCCGCCGGTTGGAATCCTGGCCGCTTCACCATGTGAAATATGGAAACTCGGGGTCTTACCCATGACTACTTCATCTGTCACTTTAATGTACGCAGGCAAGGTCTCTGTTACGCCGAATGTATCCTCCGCCTTCAGCGCGTATCCATCCATTGTGGAACGAGCGTAATGAGGCACATCCTCATTTGAGGTAATTGACTCGGCCAGTATCCTCCCGCAGATGTCCTCTATTGGAGACTTTTCCATCTCAGGCGCTGCGAATGTGGTATTGTTGAGCAGTTCAAGCGCTATATTTAGCGGGATGGCATCTGCCCTGCCAAGCATATCAATCATAATTTAGTTACGGGGATCATGCAGAAAGAGTCTTTTATAAATTGAGCCGTGCACTATTTCACCCGCCGGCCTGCATTTCGTAACCGAAGAGCTGCGCCCGTTTGTTATGACGTCAACGATACGTTTTAATGATGTGTCAGTAAGTTCCTTAATGGCCTCAGTGGGGGGGCTGCAACTCAAAAAGAACGATTTCTCAAACAGGTTGACAAAAGACATTGATGTAAACAATGACATATAGACTAGGCTTTTAAAGATTGTTTTATTGGCCTTATATGAGAAAAAAGTATTGCATATGGAATTCTCGAGGAATTTGTCGTTGCGTTTCTGGACGCTTCGTTTGATTGCTACTGCACGCAGCCAGTATTTTTTGTTTATAAGACTGTCGGCCTTAAGTTCGTATATTGTGTGCTCTATGTTCTTTTTTTCTTTTGTGAGGATTTCGTGTGAGACCGTATCGGCGGCGAGGTGGCAGAGGTAGCCGTAGCTGAAGGCCTTCTGCTGGGCATTACGGGCGTTGTCTAAAAGGGCGAAGCCGAATTCCCATGTGTGGGAACTCCCGTTTTGAGGAAGATACTTTTTACCGAGGACAATGTCTGCTATTATGTTTCCATAGAGGAAATCTTCTTTGAATTTCTTTATAATTACATATATGGCCGGAGGAAGGAGATACGGCAGGGACAACACCTCGCTTCCCAGATACATATGGGTCAGAGGCCCCCACGCGTAACCCGCCGTTGGTATCGCTATAAATCCCAGCACGAGAAAAGTAAACAGCAGCATCCTTCTTATATTCTATAACATTCCCACCTAAAATACTATAACAATATTTATTCAGGGTGACTTAAAGAGGGCGTGCGGCCTTCCTGGGCGATTAATGTGGTAATAGTGTCCAGTAATTTGTCGAAATTGTATGGTTTTGCCAGGGTGCCGCAGAATCCGAATTCCTTGTAGTTGTCAAGTATGTAGTCGTTTGAATACCCGCTGGCAACAAGCGCCTTGACCGATGGATTTAATTTATGTAACCTGGCAATGGTGTCTTTTGCCCCCAGTCCGCCGGGGACAACCAGGTCAAGTATAACAACATCGAAGACGGCGTTGTCGGCAATCGATTTCTCATAAATAGAGATTGCCTGAGAACCTTCGGAAGCCAGCGCGACCACAAACCCGAACTGTTGGAGAAGCTCAGAAGTAACATCCCTTATATCGCCGTCATCGTCCATGAAAAGTATGTTCCCTCGGGACGCGAACCCCGCTGTTCCTATTAAATCACAACTTCCCAAAATACTCTCCCCGGTACAAGTAACTCAACGATACACGTAACTCAGCCAAAGCCGCTACATCATTAATTAAACCGCCCCGCGTAAACCGCCCTTGGTGCGTCATCGCCGATGCACTACCGCCGGAAATAGTGTATCAAAGTTTTATTATTAATGCAAGAAAAAAATTAATGCAAGAAAAAAAGACAGCACGATAAAATATTAAATAAGCCCGTTCTTTTAGTGTACAATAAGGCACACAAAATGCCAGTGAGGACGAGTGAATGAAAGACGGCAGTGCTATTAAAGCGGCGCTGTATGTATTTATAGTTATCACTTTGATACATATAGGAATCAGCATGGCGATACCGGTTTCACGTTTTAATTCTGGTTTTAGCTATTCAACACTGATGGAGGCCGATTCGGCAAACTCCAAAGACACGGCGCCCTTTCCGCCTCCAATGTATGTTGCAGAGAAGCGCGTCGGCATGCCCGACAATTTGAGGGTATATTCGTTTATTGGGGGCCAGGCACAAGAGCAATTTTCTCGTTGGTACGTTGCGCGCGGTGATTTTTACATTATGACTGGCGGGTTTCCTTTTTTGGATGGCAATGCCGTGCAGGTCGAGGTTCAGTCGAAAAGCAGTATGCAAAAAAGGTTTGATTTAACAGATAAGGTAAATTCACGAAATGTCATGGCCATGAGAAAAATATATCTGAACCGGGAGCGTGGCCCATATAAGGTCCGCATAGTGGCAAAACAGAGCGCGCCCGGCAGTGCAAATACATGGTTTGCAGTGTCGGAGCCGTTCATTATTACGGGGAAAACCGGCGATTTGATGTCTGTCCTGCGGATTGTACTTTCCGTGTTTGCCGCTGTGACGTTGATACTGGGGCCGGGGCTTGCCCTCAGGACATTTTTGAAGCAGGCTTCCATTTTTAGGGCGGCGGCGTTTATAGCCGTGCCGGGGGTGCTGATTTTGGCCATATGCGGCCTGACATGCTGGAAGGAGGCTCTGAGGATAAATCCACAGTTTATTTCGGCTGCGTTCAGCCTGACAAGCCTGGTTTTCTGTTTTTTTGTCCTGAGTATAAGGAGTGCCACGGAGTTGGTCTCAAATGCGGAGTGGAAGGTCATCGGCGTTGTATTTATCGTCGTATTAATAGCGGCGGCAAAGGGGAGTTATTCTGTCGGGCCGTTTGAGGAGATGTATGGATGCACCATATCAAGGACACTGGATGCCGGGGGGCGTCCTGACAGCAGGATTCAATACCATGTGGTGCAGTTAGCGGGCAATGGACTAGACCCGTATAGCAGGGCGGGCAGTAAATATTTCTACCCGTGGTCGTTTTCGTCGCGCACGCCTATGGGCGGGCTTACGGCGGCCTCTCTGGTGTTTTTAGCCGGTGGTATGCCTCCGCCTGGAATGCCTTCACAGGCATGGGTGCCTTTTGACAACGAGGGGTTTGCCGTATATCGGATTGCTATGATAGTGTTGTCGGCGGCGTGTCTGTTGGCCATGTTTAGTGTAGCTTCCGCGCTTGCTGACGAAAGGGCAGGGTATTTTTGTGTCTTACTGACTGTCCTGACGCCGTTTTTTATTCACGAGGTCTATTATTCATGGCCTAAACTTGCGGCGGCAGGCCTTGTTATGGCTGCCTTATATACAGTGCTTGTTAAGCGCCCGCGGCTGTCCGGCCTTTTTCTTGGCTTGGGGTATTTGTTTCATCCTATGGCGCTCTTTTCACTTCCCGTTATCCTGTTCGTTTTGATAGCGGTGGAGGCGAACGGTTCGCTCAGGGATTTATTTTTCGTGAAATATAAAAAGATGTTGCTTGATGGAGGCATTATCGTCATAACCTGCGGGATATTTCTTTTTTTCTGGGAAGTAGTTAATGTGGATTCTGACCGTCAGGCGTTTTTTCTTCAGTATATATTGATGTCCAATGAAAAGCTGGGCGCCGGGCCTTTGGCATGGTTTACTTCACGTCTTCAGTCGTTAGCCAATACGGTTGTTCCCCTTTATCTGTATATTCATACGGGCGGCGTACAAGAGGTCAACTCTTTGTATGGGCGGGTGCCCAATATTATTCCTTTTTGCTTTCAGTATTGGAATACGGTGCCGTTTGGTTTTGGACTGGTGGCGGCCGCATTATTTATAAAAAAGACATATGACGGCGCGCGGGTGCATCCGATTGTGTTTACGGCGGTGGCAGCGGTTCCCTTCTTTGCCTTTGCCGTGTATTGGGGGTTTAATGTAACTGGTTTGATGCCGGAGGGGCTTCACGTATGGGTTATGAGTGTGTTATTGTTTATGGTATGGGCGTGGAGGCCGTTGGTTATTACGAGGGGACAGTCCATAGTATTGTCGCTGCGGGGGATTGAAGTCTTGATAATGCTTATTGCCCCCGTGTGGTTTTCTATGGATAAGCGGCTTGATGAGATATATTATATTAACGATATAGTAATGCTGTGTGTGATGTTTGGCGGGACGGCTCTGCTTGCTAAAAAGACATTGGCAATCAGCTCTTGTTGATTTTGAAATTATTCAATTGACTTTGAAGTTATTCAAAACGGCTTCTTTGAAGTCCTCAAGTAGTTTGGGGTCGAGTTGGCCACGTAAGGACATCATATAGGAGAGGGCATCTGCCGAGGTCTTTGATTCGCTGTTCAGCTTTTTTCCCGTGACGGCGCAGTATGTCTCAACGATGGCTGCAAGGCGCGCCTCCGTGCATATTTTCTCTGCCTTCATGCCCTCGTAACCGCTTCCATCCATCCTTTCATGATGGTAGCGGCAGATATTTTTTACCACCTGAGGCAGACCCTGTGTTTTGTCCATGATTTCGGTGCCGTATTGTACGTGCAATACGGTATCTTTGTATTCGGTAATGTCGAGCTTTCCGGGCTTGAAGAGGACATTATTTGGTACCTTAACACTCCCGATATCGTGGAGAAGTCCCCCCATGGCCATATCGATGACATCGTCTTTGGCGTATCCTTTATATATGGTAAACAACATGATATATACACACATCAGGAGCGAATGCAGAAACACCGTAGTGTTATATCCCGCGACGGCCCTAACAATGGCCCCGGCACCTTCGGTTTCTATCGTCAGATATAATATTTCACACGCGTTTCTAATCGCCGCGGCAGACAGAGGGGTCGATCTTCTGGTATTTTCAAATGCCTCGTCCATCATTACTTTCAATAAACGAAGCACCTTCTCTTGTTCGTGCGAGAGCACTGTCCATTGAGTTTCTATCCCGGCGTCTTGCCATGCGATAATTTTGCCAAACAGCACACTTGTGTTGAAGGGCTTTAAGATGTAGTCGTTGACCCCGCCTTTAAATGCGTTCATGATGGTTGTCTCGTCGGCGCTGGATGATAGCATTATCACGGGGGTATCCTTAAATTCGTTATAAGAGCGAAGTTCCCTCAAAACCTCAAAGCCGTTTACTTCCGGCATTTCAATATCAAGAAGCACCATGTCAGGGATAAATTTAATGGAAGTGCTTATTGCCGCGGCACCGGTTGACGTGGTCACTTCGCAATCTATTTGTCTGAGCTGCAGCCTAAGAAGTCTCCTTACCGGCTCGTCGTCATTGACTACAAGTATTTTATACACGGTTGCAACCTCCTGATAATCTGGCTATAATCACTTGCCCCGCTTGCCTCCACTGAAGTATATCACATTGGTATGATTTATGTGAACAGAGCAGCCACATATTTTACAACTAAACGGCCAATTTGCCCTGCCCTGCATAATTCTGGCAAAAATACCTTGATATAATAATCGTGCAAAGGTTATTATACCGATTATCTATAAAAAAATTTGGAGGTATTGACTAATGTTTGAGAATCTGGCATGGGCAATTGGTTCGGCGCCGCTGTCCGGGCAAGCCGCAGGTGCCCCTGATATGTTTATGAGTTTTT
>JADFXO010000188.1 GCA_015233485.1 Nitrospirota bacterium | reverse complement strand
CATAAGGGAATTTATTATAATAACGGGTAAAAACAAGCGGGCAATTGAAGACCATTTCGACCAGTTTTCAGAGCTGGATGAGGTTCTGAAGCAAAAGGGCCTCAGCAATCTCATTGAGGAAATCCACAGGCACGACGAATCCGATTTTGCCTACATCAGGCAGAGCAGGCCCCTCGGCCTCGGCCATGCGATATTGTGCGCGAAGGCCTTTGTGAAAGACGAACCCTTTGCCGTCCTGCTCGGTGACGACATTATTGACCCCGAAGACACGCTTCTCATGGAGATGATAGAGATATACAAGAAATACCGCTCCCCTGTGATAGCGCTTCAGGAGGTCCCCGACGATGAGGTGTCGAAATACGGTATCATCGACGGCGAGACTGTCACGGATTTCGACGCCAATAATATACCAAAACAGTTGTATAAGATAAACGCCCTTGTGGAAAAGCCAAAGAAAGAGGACGCCCCGTCTAATCTGGCCGTCATAGGCAGATACATCTTAACTTCGGACATCTTCGAGGCCCTTGAAGGCATAAAACCAGGCAGAGGCGGTGAGTACCAGCTCACCGACGCCCTTAATCTGCTCCTTTCCAGCCGCGTCGTCTACGGCTGCCTGTTTAAGGGCAACAGATACGATGCCGGCGATAAATTCGGCTTTCTTAAGGCCACCATAGAGCTGTCTTTAAAACGGCCGGAGTTTTCCGAGAATTTGAAACAATATCTTAAATCGCTGACCGCGGGATTTTGACCCCGGATTATGTAATACGAGTGCGCCGGGCATAGGCTTTTTATGGCACATCGTGTAAGATTGTCCCTGTATGTGGCTGTCGTTGTTGTCTGTTCCATGATTGCGCAGTTGCCGCCAAGCTGCTTCTCTGCCCCTCTGTCTGAGCACATAGTGGCTCTCACCGTTGACGATGTTATAAGAGCAACTATCGAAAGAAATACGGGCATCGAGACCGAGAGCTATAATCCCAAAATCTCCGAGGCCGATATCCTCATCAACAAAGGGGATTTCGACCCTTCCCTTAATTTAGGTCTGGACGAGACATATGACAGACAAAAGCAGTCCCTTGATATAAACAGCACGTCAGAGGGGCAAATCGACTATAACTTGTCATTATCCGGCAAGGCCGTAACAGGCACTTTGTATGAGCTGAAGTGGCAGAATTACAGATACAACGGCAACTCTCCATTTCTAAACCTGTTTTCATATTACTCATCGGGGCTTTCTCTGACATTAACACAGCCGGTGTTAAAGGGTTTCGGAGTTGACATACAACTAACGAACCTCAACGCGGCCAAAAACACACTCCAAATGAAGAAATACGCCTATGACGCGGCTGTCGTTGCGAAGGTCTCCGAGGCCGTCAAAGACTACTGGGGACTTGTGGAAGCGAGAAAGGCCATAGAGGCAGCCGCAATTGCCCTGACCCTGGCCCAAAAGACCTGCGAAGAGGTCAACGCCCGTATCAAGGTGGGAATGACTGCCCCTGTGGACATTTATACGGCCGAGGCCGAGACGGCCGTAAGGGAAGAGGCCCTTTTGGAGGCGGAAAAAAACGCCAAAAATGCCGAGAACACCCTTAAAGGGATTATGAATATCGAGCTGGGCGGCACACGCCTTGAGACCGTATCCAGGCCGCCGGACACTGCCGTGCCGCCGCCACTGGAATCCATCGTCGAACAGGCGCTTAAGAGCCGCCAGGACTATCAAAAGGCACTCTTAGACAAGAAAAATAAGGAACTCTTTGCGCGCTACTATAAAAACCAGATGCTGCCAGACCTCAACGCCGTAGCGAGTTACGGCCAGTCCGGCCTCAATGGCCAGTATCACAGCACGATAGACGACCTTACGTCCGGCAATTATTTTTCATGGAAATTCGGTCTCGTGCTAAACGTCCCCATCTTCAACTGGAAAAACCGCGGCAATCTGATGAAGGCCGATTTTGAGGCAAGGCAAACCGACGCCGCCCTAAGGGAAATCAAAAAAACAATCTCGGTTGAGGCCGCCGAGGCCTACAACAACCTGAGTTATGCGATAAAAAAAATAAAGGCGTCGGGGAAATCCCTATTAGCGGCGGAAAAATTACTTGAAGCCGAGCAGGGAAAATTCAGAGCCGGCCTTTCGACCCTGAATGATTTGTTGAAATTCCAGCGCGACTATGCCTCTGCTGTCTACGACGAGGCCAAATCCAGGGCCGACTATGCGTTATCCCTGGTTGAACTCAATAGAATTCAGGGGTTGCTGCCATGATCTTTGTCGTGGAAATTATACATCTCTCTGATTATAAACACCGGCCGGTGCTTGACCTCCATATATATCTTCCCGACATATTCGCTTAATATCCCTATGAACATCAACTGAATCCCGCCAAAAAGGTAAATAGGCAGCACAATCGAGGCCCAGCCGGGTACGGAGATTCCCTTGAGCTTACTTACTATCGTCCATAAACCCAGCATGACGGCGGCAATAAAGTTTACAAATCCCAGCACGAAGGCAAGCCTGAGCGGGAAATTGCTAAACGATGTTATTCCCTCAACGGCAAATGAAACCATCTTCCTGAGGGGATATTTCGTCGTGCCGGCAAAGCGTTTCTCCCTCTTGTAGGTAACAATAGAGTGTTTAAATCCCATTGAAGGAAACATCCCCCTGAGGAACCGGTTTACCTCGCCGTATCTCTGAAACGCGTCGAGGGCCGCCCTGGACAACAGCCTGTAATCGGCGTGGTTGTATATGAGATTAACCCCCATTAAGGTCATAATCTTATAAAATGCCAGGGCAGTGATGCGCTTAAAAAAAGTGTCTTCCTGCCTGTTATCCCTGACTCCGTAGACTATGTCCGCCCCGCCTTCGCATCTTTTTATCATCTCCTCAATAATCTCTGGCGGGTCCTGGAGGTCGGCGTCCAAAGATACGGCCATATCGCCGCCGGCATGATACAGGCCAGCCGTCAGGGCGGGCTGATGGCCAAAGTTGCCGCTAAATGAGATGGTTTTAACGCGTTTGTCTGCCGCGGCAAGCCGTTTGAGCGCAGCGAGGGTGCCGTCTGTCGAACCGTCGTCCACGCAGATTACCTCATAGTCGTCTATGATGGCCTTTTCCATATATGATTTTAGAAGGGTATCTAAACGCCTGTAAACCTCATCTATTACCTGTTCCTCGTTAAAGCACGGAATAACGACACTCAGCTTCACAGGCCTTTACCTCCATAAGATATTTTAAATTGTCTATGTAGTTAATTCCAAAAAGAAAAAAACTGGATTCCTGCGAACACACACTCGGACATATGAACACATAGGCCTGTCATTCCTGCGAAAGCAGGAATCCAGAGAACCCTCTACCGGCTTTAACTTTATAGGCATTATTTTTAATTATCCCGATTGATTTTGCATTTCCCATATCTTTGTGTATTTGACGAAGGTATAATAGGCATATAAAACCGCCAGAATAAACCCATGTATGCCGTCAAGAAATCCAAACCTCAGTAAATACATCTTTATAAATGTCGCAATCGGGCGTATGGCAAGCGATACGGCGCCTGCGCGCCCAGTGGCTTTTTCCTTTGCCGATAGCGTTGAGTAGTTGTCCATCTTGGCGATAAACTCCGATATGCTTTCGTATGTATAGTGCTCAATAGGATGCTTTAAGAAACCTGTTTTGCCATTTACGACAACCTTTTCGTGTACTTGCCGCGGTTCAAGCCTGCCCTTTTCTTTTTTAAACAACCGAAGGGTATAGTCCGGCCTCCAGCCTCCATGTTTTATCCACCGGCCTAAGAAAAAATTCTTCCTGGGGCAATAAAAGCCGTCAAGGGCGGTATCTCTGAGTACGGAGGAGATTTCGTCCGCCAACTCCGGCGTAAACCTCTCGTCAGAGTCAAGGATGAATACCCACGGGCCTGCCGCCAAATCTACGGCCGCCTGCTTTTGCGCGGCAAACCCCTGCCACTGCTTTGTATAAACCCTGTCCGTATATCTTTTGCATATCTCCACCGTGTGGTCGTCGCTTACGGCGTCAACGACGACTATCTCTGATGCCGTGGCCGCACTCTCAAGCGCCGCAGCTATCCTGTGTTGCTCGTTTTTTGTCACTATTACTACGGAAACTCCTCTCATCAGCAGACAGGTTTCCTCCATTTCAGTCAATTATAGAATGTTATCCCAAGAAAATCAATTATACGTTCAGCCCTTTTTTCATATGTAAAGTTTTTAGCAAGTTCCTGTCCTGCCGCGGCTATTTTTCCTGCCGCCTCAGGGTTGTCTATAAGGGTTCTTAGGGCCGCGACCAGAGATTGAACGTCCCCGGGCGTAAAGAACACCGCGTCTTTGCCGCCGGTTAAAATCTCCCTTACGCCGGGTATATCCGACGCGGCTATGGGGCAGTTTAAGGCCATATATTCAAACATCTTCAGCGGCGATGAGTACAGCGACACTGACTCCGCAAGATTCGGGACCACGGCAATCTTTGCCTCCCTCATGTATTTAAGGACATCGGTGTGGCTGAGCTGCCCGACAAAATTAACCCTCCCCGCCAGCCCCATAGAAGCGGCCAGCTCACGCAGCTCATTGAGTCGCTTGAGCCCCGGGCCGCCACCGGCCACAACAAGTGTCTCGCCGGGAAGCCGTCCCATCGCCTCAATAAGCAGGTCAATCCCCTTCCAGCGATAAAACCCTCCGGCGTAAAAGATATATCTCCGGCGTGACTGCTCATAGGGCAGCGCAATCTCAAAGATATCGCCCCTAACGGCGTCCGGTATGGTTATTGAGGGAATTCCCTCCAACGAAAACATCGTAACGATGTCGGCACGCAGCCTCCCGGTGATGGCGATAATTGCCCCGGCGGCCGTGTAGACATTCCTCTCCTGCCGGTTCATGCGCTGCCGCTTTCTTGTCTTTTCGGTGGTCAGATGAAATATCTCATGGGCCTCAAACACAAGCGGTATCCTGTGCAGCCGCCTCAGGCGCAGAAGAAATTGCGCCGTCTTCAGGTGCCTTACGAAGATTACACTGTCTTTTTTATTCTGCCGAAACAGATACCACAAAAGTGCGGCATTAAAGACCATTCCTATGGAAAACGGGACAGCCCACCTACCCTCTGCCTTTCTTATCATCGGCAGGAAGACAATCTCAAGATTGGGGTGGCGGCTGAGGCCGTAATGGCTTAAGAGGGCATCCTCCTGTGTCAGCCCTCCTAATTGGCTGGGTTGGCCGGGGCGGCCGGTTATCAGTTTGACGGCAGCGCCCGCCTTGGCAAGGGCATGGGCGGTGTTTATGATTTGAATAAACCTCGCCCGCACACCCCACATAGACTCAGGGACGGGATAGAAGATAGTCATACGCCCGGGCCAGCGCCTCTTTGGGGTGCGGGCAGCCCTGCCATAAAGCCGGTTAGAATGGAAAACAACCTGCCGGTTTCGTGATGGAGGGTCGTGTCGAAAATCCCTCCGACAAAAATTACGAGGGCGGCGCCAAGGGCCGCGTATTTTATTTCCTGTTCAAATGCCCCGCCACTGATACTAAGCCACCTGCGAAGGAAACCAACGCCAATGGCAAGAAGCGAACAAAGCCCCGCCGCCCCGCTTTGTACGGCCGCGTTGAGATAGACGCTGTGGGCGTCGTAAATGCTCCTGCCGCCCTCTACCGCAGCCGGATATGTATATTTGAAATTATTAAGCCCCGTGCCCAACGCCCGTGTCTGCGCTATAACCTTAACCGTATAGTTCCATATATAAAACCTGCGGATGAGGGACTCCCCCGAAGAGAGCTTTGTCCACATAGGCTTAAATACGTATGCCGCAAAGAGGGCAAAGGCGGCAAATCCAGCCGCTATCGCCCCTGAGACCAACGACTTTCGTTTCGCCAGCGCAATGATGGCCAAAAAAATAAATAACGTTACAAAGGCGGCCCTCATTGTCGTCATCACGGTAGCCGTTATTGTAATAAAAAGTAAAAGCACGGCCGCGGCCCTCATCGTTTTCGTCCTGATGCCAGAGAAAACGATTGTTCCAATAAGGGCGCTTGAGACTATTATCAGATACATCGCGGTATAGTTATAGTGTCCAAGCATGTGCAAATCAAGGGGCTTATGAAACCTTACGGCCTCCACCACGCCAAAGACGGCCATCGCCGCCGTAGCCACGTACAGACATCGCAATATTGTCCCGATACGCCTTTCATCTGTTAAAGAAGCGGCGATAAAAAATAGCACGGCGATGCGCGTTACATCCTTCAGCCCCTTAAAATACTCAAGGATGTTCGACGCGAAAAGGCCGCTTAACACCGAGGTAAGAAAAAACGCTATAAAGCCATATTCCAGCAGTCCGAGGCGAATGTGTACCTCCCGCCTGTAAAGCTGAATAAAAAAGACCGGTATCATAAAACCATACAAAACTATCAGCTTGACGCTCTCGGAAAAAACCAGAGACACGACAAAAACGATACACGCGGCATATTGTATGTCATTTAAAATCTCTTTAAGCGATACACGCATTTGGCGCTATTATAATATATTCCGGTGTTATTATATTACATAAGAATGAACAAGAGATTAAAGACGAAGGGGGATAATCCCCCTCGTATTCTCGCACATGTTTTATCTATCGCCAGGACAGGGGATTATCCCCTGAATTTGGGCTGCCGCCGGCTGAAGGCTTCGGTACTCCGGCTATTATGACACAGTCTGGAATACTGGAATCCAGAATCAGGTAAGGCTTAGGGGACGGCAACCCGTCCGTCCCCGTACAGATTTACTGCAGGAGCTTCAGGACGTTCTGCGGCAGTGAGTTTGCCTGTGCCAGTACGGATATTCCAGCCTGCTGCAATATATTGTACTTTGTCATGTTTGCCGTTTCCGCGGCGAAATCGGCGTCCATAATCCTTGACTCGGATGCTTGCGTGGCCTCATTTACAGAGTCGATGTTGGTGATAACCGCGTTAAACTCGTTACTCTTGGCGCCCATGCTTGACTTTGCCGCGATAACAATGTTTAATGCCCCATCAATGATGGCTATGGTGTTTGACGCCCGCGAGGTATATCCGGTGTGAGAGGTCGGGTCGGCTACCTGAAGCGAGGCAAGCCCTGAGTAGGTGATAGCGCCTTTTGCGGTATCGCTGTATGCGTAAGGTGCCGGGGTCTCATTAGGCACAAACGAGGCATTAGCTACGCTTGCCGTATATACATTGCCGGCTGCCGTGTGGATGTCTTTCAAAAACATCATCTTCCCGAATTTCCCCAGGGTGTTGAACGTGTTTCCACCCATGGCGTCTGTATTCATTGAAGGGAGCGTTACGGAGATGGAGGAGTCCGATGCCGAGTAGCTCGTGAATATGCGCGAAGTGAAGAGACCCGAAAGGAGCTTGTTGTCATTGAACTTGGTCTGTTCGGATATGCCCCCTATCTGTTCGATTAAGGCGTCCACTTCCATCTGCATGTTTGCTATATCAGTGACGCCGTACTGCCCGCGCATCGCCTGAACGGCCAACTCCCTTATCCTCTGAAGGTCATTGGTCATCTCATACATGCCGCTTTGGGCAGTTTGAGCT
>JADFXO010000187.1 GCA_015233485.1 Nitrospirota bacterium | reverse complement strand
AATGAAAAGGATAAACTGAAGCAGATTGAAGACAACTTGAAAAAAAAGCGAAAAGAAAAGGACCTGGCAGATCTCAATCAGGAACGATTGCTACATGAGCTTCATCAACTAATAGGAGATTCTACCGCTGATATTGAAGAGTTTGCAGATACCAGAAGAGCTTTAGAGGGTGAACAAGATTCTATCCGTAATGAACTTATGAATGGGCTCGCTTCAATTGCCCTACCTCTTGCCATGTGCCGTAACGTTGAGAGAGTAAGATCGATTCTGCGGGCAGAGCAAATTCGTGACAGGTGGTTGATTCTCAAAGATGAAGCTTGCGGAAAAGCGGTTTGTATTGTGGAGACAGTCCTGCCTTCAAGTGGGCATATAGAAATTCAACCACCGCTTGAAGAATCCCAGGTTGTTCAACTCCGTTCAAAGATGGAAAAGGCACTTGAGCAATTATGGAGTCCACCTCCAGACGGGTTTAATTTTTTAAGAGAATCAGACCGTGGCGCTGTATTAAGCAAACTCAATCGCAATGAAACAATAGGAGGAACGGCATTGACCGATGCTGCCATTCGCATGGACAGTATAACTACCCGATTAAGAGAGACTAATCACAAATATAATCGTGCAAAGGACATCGCGCCTCAACTAACAACTCTTCGAAATCAGCTTAACGAGAGTTTGGGAAGAAGTCATACGATTAGTTCTGAAGTAACTGGACTGGAGCACCGTGAAAAGGGAATACACGAAAAAATAAAAGATCTTAAGGGTGCGATAGGCCAAATGGAAAAACGTAGAACAATTGAACGGCCTGTTCATGAGAAGATAGATATAGCTCATCGTGTTCGAGCAACAGTTGATGAAGCAACAGAAGCTTTAATCCCACTTTGTAGAGAATCTCTGGAAGAAAGGTGTACTGTACATTTTCAAAAAATGATATAAGATGAATATGGTAATTTTAAAGTACTTTTCGATACGGATATTGCTCCAAAACTTGAAGGGCCCAATGGTGAGATTGTATTTGTTAATAGTCTGTCTGGTGCACAAAAAAGAGCTTTCGGACTTGCTTTCACACTTGCCGTAGCAGACGTATCAGGACAAGAAGCTCCTATTGTTATTGATACACCTGTGGGCAATATGGATTCTAAGTATCGCGAACGCGTTTTATCTTATGTCTCTGAAGCCGCTCCAGGGCAAGTAATTTTTCTTTCACATGACGAAGAAATCTCAAGTTTCTATAGGCAAAGACTTGACCCGAAGATTCTCAAGATGTACCTGATTAATTTTAATAAGATCGAGGAAGGAAGTGGGGAGTCTTCAATAATCGAAGAGGCCTACTTTGAGGAATAAATGAGCGAATTTAACCTGACCCGTATAGATCGTCTTCGCTATAGACCTACAAAAGAGGCAGAAGAGTTTTTAGGCGACTTACGATCCACTTTGATTCCAGGGGACAAAGCCACTGTAGCAAAACTTGCCATAGGGCGTAGCCTGGCAGAACCAGTTAGTGGAGATGACATACCTCTCCCTACCGGAGTAGAAATGGGTAATGCTATAGAAGGCACACACCTTTTTGGAGATGATGCCGATATTTGGGCCTGTCTAATCGTGGGGGCGACAGCTTCATATATTACGGATCCTGCTTCTTTTCGTATATTAGTTGAGTCCCATTGGCACAGGGGAGCGAAGTTGTTGAAAGCTGATTACGAAGATGTTAAGCGATCCGATACGGATTTTATTATTAGACTTGCTGGCATGATACCTAGTTCTTCTACGGGATTACCTGGATTTGTAAGAGAACTTAAAGAAAGCGAAGGGTCTGTTGCTATTCGGTTTGGTGCCAAAGGGACTGAGCCTGATTCTAACGCAGCCTTCACTTATACGCTCAATGCTCCTGGAATTTCGCCACATTTGGCAATACTTGGTAAAACTCGCTCTGGTAAAACTCGTACAGGTTTGGAAATCGCTCGTCAAATTATAGTTACTGGTGATTTGCCATTGATATTAATTGATCCTAAAGGTGAGTTTGTTAAAGATGGCTCCTTAGTCAGTAAATCTGAATGGAACGGTAAAACACTGGATGAATTTTTTCCTGGAATCAGGCCTTTGGATGTGCCAGGAGTATCTATACCACTGGATTTCCTTTGGAGATCACCCAATATGAGAGAGCATGAGCTTGCCCAGCTTGCAATTACTTTTCAGGATTCTTTTCAAAAATGCTTAATAGCCAAAGGTGATATTAAAATGGATCTATTGAGGCAAGCAGTTCTTGACCTTTTAGCACAACAAAGTAGGGCGATAACTTTAGATGATGTATTAGAGTCGTTCAATGCTCTTGCAAATCAAAATGGCCAGACTACGGGAAGTATTGGCGCAAAGCTTAACACTATCAACTCACTTAACATGTTTCGGCCAAGTATGCCACCCGGTGAGTTCTTTTCCAAGCGGTGGGTTATCAGTTTTGGGAGTGCTTCACATGAACCTAAGCGTCTCGCAATCTTTTTAATTCTGGATGTATTGAATTCATATCTTATGTCTTTACATGACAGTCGCGTAGATAGTGAAGGGAACCGAATGTTACGTCATCTCCTTATAGTGGAGGAGGCGTATGAGATTCTCCGCTATCGACACGTTGCTCTAAGTTCTCTTGTTCGCAAGTCGGCATCAAAAGGCGGTATAGTTATGCTTCTCTCCCAGAGTGCGGATGACTTTGACCAGGAAGAGGAGGATTTTCTCGAACAGATGGGTACTGTGGGGTCTTTTGCACTTAGTTCGTCCAGTGTTAAGAGTTTGGATGGTGTTTTTGGTAGAAAGATGCGTATCGAGGACTTTAGTGATCGAGTACTACCACCTGGTGTTGCCCTGGTGAAGCTGCCTGGACAACTTCCACATAAGATTATAGCTTGGGAGAAAAATAGCTAAGTATGGTTCATGACATTTCTGGAGAGCCGTTTGTTGATAGGGTTAAAAATATAATGGCGTATTCACGGCCTTTTATGCTAAATCCACATCAATGGCGCAAATATTCTCATCCATTGAAATTATCGTGGAGTTTTGTTAAATTTGAAGATAATAACAAGATAACCGTACCAGAGGAAAGAGGAGTTTATGCATTTGTGGTACGACATGTTAATGATTATTTCCCTCATCATGGCTTTATTATGTATGTTGGTATCGCTGGCAAAAGAGGAACCAAACGGACTTTACGTGATCGATTTCTTGAATACATAGTAGAAAGAACCCAAAATAAACGACCTGCTGTGCACTTTATGCTCAACGCATATAAAGAAGACTTGTTTTTTTACTATGTACCTGTATCCGACACAGCAGTTGAGCTTGAACCTTTAGAAACTGCTCTTAATGACGCGATACTACCCCCTGTTAGCAAAATGGATTTTAGCGCTGAGATGCGTGCGATGAAAGGAGCATTTTATTAATGGAAAAACGTTATTACCTTCCGGCCCTCAGAGGTCGTTTTGGTGATTGGGCATATTATTCGGCTCTTATGCCCCTTAATAAAATTGCTGAGCGGATCGACTACGCTAAAAATATCCCAGGGGAAGGGAATCAGCTTTCTAAACTGATTCAGCGAGAATTAAAGCAGGGGAGAGCCATGGAGATTGCCAGTTACATTTGTGAAAATGACGATCGTTTTTTTAACTCCCTTGTTATAGCCGTTTATGGAGGAAAACCTCAGTGGCACCCTTTCGATGTGAAACCGGTTGCGCCGAGTATTATAGATATCGATGATCTTGATAGTACAGCACGGGACAGTATAGGTTATCTCAGTTTGACAAATGAAGAAAAATTGTTTGCTCTCGATGGTCAACATCGTTTGGCTGGAATTAAGGAAGCATTAGCAAAAAACCCTGAATTGGGAAAAGAAGAGCTTTCAATTATCTTTGTTGCTCACGAAACAACAGAAGTAGGCTTGAGAAGAACTCGCAAGTTATTCACTACTCTAAACAAACAAGCAAAACCTGTCAATAAAAGCGAGATTATTGCATTGGATGAATCAGATGCAGTAGCGATAGTTACCCGACGTCTGGTCGAGTATCATGAGTATTTTAATGATGGCCAGATTGACATTCTTGCCACAAAAGCTAATTTGCCGCACGGGGATATAAAGCATTTTACAACTATCATTAACTTATATGACATGTTGGACACAGTACTTCTTTATGCTGTAAAAAGATTCAGTTCTAAAAAAGCGACTGCTTATAGGTCAAATAGACCTGATGAAAGTGAGCTTGAGGAACTTATAGAAACTGCCGCCTCTTTTTTTGAGATATGCGCAAAACTGTTTCCAGAATTAGGTAGCTTCTTTAAAGCGCATAAAAGTGACAGACATAAAATCCTTTCAGAAGTGCGTTCTGCTACTTCAGGACATATACTATTTCGACCTATCGGTCTGCTGATGTTTTGCCAGATATTCGATGCTCTAATGAAAATGAAAAAAAATACGCTTAACGATAGCATAGAAATACTATCTTTACTCCCAACCAATTTGAATGAGGCGCCATATAAGGGAACGTTATGGGATCCTAAAAGCCAGACCATAGACAACAAAAAGATGGCAATTTGTAGAGACATCCTGCTGTATATGCTTGATTATCAGGATAAAAACGCGGAGAAAATTCGCATTAAATATGCAAAGGCCCTCGGAGAAGATGAAGCAAATGTGCAGCTTCCTAAAAAATTGCGTACTCCGACAAAGTAGTACATTTTGAGGTCGCGTCTGACTTTATGGAACTGGCCAGACACGTAATGGAAAACGTCGTTTAGGCTTTCCCATTATAAGTGGCCGTTAAGGAGGCAGGTTATGAAGACCTTTGTTTTTACCGTTGTAATCTGGAAAGAACAGGAAGGTTATGTATCAAAATGCCATGAATTAGGTGTGGCAAGTTGTGGGGACACCAAATCGGGGGCGACATCGAATCTGAGAGAGGCCATCGAATTGTATATGGAAAATGATAGAACTCTCGGAATACTCGAAGACATTGAAGAAAGCCTCATAAACAAGGAAAAATCCACTTCTCATCTTGAAGTTACTTATGCCTAAACCACCTGTTATATCCCCAAAACAGATAATCAGAATGCTCGACAAAGGCGGGTTTTAGAATGCGCCAAAAAGAGGAAAAGGCAAGACAATTAATGTGACTAGCAGGCTTAACAGCTCTTCCAACCCTTATGGGATAGCTCTATATGTATCGCTTATAGTGCTGAGTCTCCTCAGGTTTTATTACATATTGCACGGTCCCCTGGACTTGAGTGCCGACGAGGCCCTTTATTGGGATTGCACGAGGCATCTGGACCTCAGCTATTACTCTAAAGGGCCGCTGGTAGTCTATATGATGTACGTGACTACGTCACTTTTTGGAACTAACGTTTTTGCTATAAGGATGATGGCCGTTGTCCTGTCGTTTTTAAGCAGCGTATTTTTATATAAACTCGTCGTTGCAATGTACGATAGGAATGGCAATACCATAAACAGTGCGGAAACCGTTAATGAAACCGTTTCGGAGAAAACAAGGCATTATCGAGGCCATTACTATAGCGACGAGCGGTTTTTAGCCCTGCTTTGTGCCATGTTACTGCAAATAATCCCGCTTTTTGCCACGTATGGCATAGTCTTTACCATAGATTCGCCATTCGTTTTTTTCTGGATACTGTCGCTCTACCTCCTGTGGAATGCCGTTAACGTTCGTGTTGGTGCCAAAGGGGGGATTATGCCGTGGGTTGCCCTTGGCGTGTCCGTTGGCCTTGGGTTTCAGGCAAAATACATAATGGCGTTTTTCTACATTTGCGCGTTTTTGTTCTTTCTTTCAAACGATAAAGGGAAATGGCTTCAAAACCCTAAGACGTATCTTGCCTTGTTTATAAGCCTGGTGGTGTTTAGCCCCGTCATAATATGGAACATGCAACACGGATGGGTTACGTTGAAGCATACCGGAGGACATGCCCATCTGGCGGATGGCCTGAGAATCTCACTGAAGAGTTTCGGAGAATTTATAGGCACGCAGGCGGGAGTGGTGACTCCGGTGCTATTTGTCTTGATGTCCGTTGCTTTGTTTGGATTGAGACGGAGTGAGAATGAAAAAACCTTGCAGAGCAGTTTTCTGTTTTATTTTTCCATTCCGCTTCTGTGCTTTTTCCTTCTCAAGAGCATACAGGGCAGGGTGGAGGCCAACTGGGCAATGGCTGGTTATATTACTGGGATTATAGCCTTTGTGCGGTATTATTTTTACGCAGCCGGGGATAACGTTCCCAGAATAAGGGGCAAGCACACCAGACGGCTTGTGTACGCCGCTATAATAACCGCTTTTGTTGTTACAGCCGTCAGCCACTTCCCTTACGTCTTGAGACTTCCACCTAAGATTGACCCTTCAGAGAAGCTCAGGGGATGGAAATCGCTGGGCGACGAGGTCTCGTCCATTTATGAGAGTATGCGTAAAGAAGGGGGCGCCTCACGGGTGTTCATTTTTTCCGACAAGTACCAGTTGACCAGCCTTCTTGCCTTTTACGTAAAGGGTCATCCCATCACGTATTCCATCAACCTTGGCAGAAGGATGAACGAGTACGACATGTGGCCCGGCATAAACGACACCTTCCGTGCTACAGGGCAAAACCAGCCGGTTAACGGGATATTCGTTACCGATGGTGATAAGCCCTTTCGCCTATAGTAGCTTCGGCATTTCAACGGTGCAACAGGCGGTTGATAGATACCACCGAGTATGGCAGGTTATTGAGACATAATACGATTTTCACTTGTTATAACTTCAAAGGTATTAATGACAAAAAGGCAGAAACCTATTAACTTATCCGCAGTCGTGGGCCATAAGAGTAAAGGCAAAAGAATTTTTTTAACCACAAAAACCACGAAAAGAATAATTCACTCTTTTGTCCTTTTTCGTGATTTGAGGTATAATCAAAAAGAGTATAAAAAAGATTTAGGCGGTGGTATCCACGGTAAGTTTAGCCGGTAACGGGACTACGGGTTTTTGCCCGCAGCCCCGGCATGTAACAGTTTATGTCGTGATAACCGTTAATGCCTGGCTTTTGTACGGCCTTTGCTCTTTTCTCTGTGTTCGCTTGTGCCGCTCTCAGCCGGTGCAGTTTCTTCCCTTTGTGCCGGTACTGGTTCATTTGGAGAGACTTCTGCCACTGTTACGGGAGCAACTGCCTGTTGTGGTTCGGCAGGGGTTTCGGTATGCTCTTCGTGTTGTATAACTTGTTGTTCGTGGGTTATTTCCGGCAGTGGCCTCACGTGTTTCATGAATACGGCACCTAGAGGCGGTATTTGCAGGCAGAGGGAGAAGGGCCTTCCCTGCCACCAGGTATGATCTGCGTGAAATCCTCCCCAGTTTCCGATGTTGCCGCCCCAGTAGGCTTCAGAGTCGCTGTTGAGCACCTCTTTGTAAAAACCCTCAGCGGGCACGCCGACACGATAATTGAGTCTGGGTACCGGAGTGAAATTAAAGATACATACTATGAAATCCTCCGGATCTTTTGCTTTCCTTATGAAAGACACGACGCTGTTGGAATAATCTCCGAAGTCAATCCACTCAAACCCAAGATAG
>JADFXO010000186.1 GCA_015233485.1 Nitrospirota bacterium | reverse complement strand
GAAGTACCGAAGCCGCCAACGGGGGGATAATCCCCCGTCTTGGCGGCGGCAGCCCAAATGTAATAGATAAAGCATGTGCGGGAATACGGGGTGAAGGGGGATTATCCCCCTTCGTCTTTAATCTTTAGGTTGTCTTTTTTAAATCCTTGTATGATTCTATAAGTCAGGAAATAAAACCACTGTGAAAGCCTGGATTTCCTGAGATTTCCTGTTTGATCCAGGAGGACGTGAAAGACTGCCCCGCATAAAATTCCTGTGGCCGTTTTAGACCCGCTGTAATATGCTATAAATCCCAACACAATAAATAATTCGTATGAGTGAAATATAAGAGTTATCTTGTTCCACTTCATCTCATCGCACCATGAGGTGAAATTACGCATGGTAAGCCTCTCTCCGGAAAACATGAGAAAATCAAATATATGGTCTATGTCAATGAACACGCCCGCTATCAGGGTTGACACTGCCGCCTGCCACGAATCGGTAATCGCGTAAATAATGCCGCCAAGTGCCGCGGATGTGTAAGTGTGAACACGAGTTGTCAAATTGCAGCCTCCAAACGACGAACATCCAATATCTGTGGCGCTTACGGCCATAATTTCCCGTTAATCAGATTTACAAAATCCGGCGTATTTGAATCGAAATATATTAGTCCAGTAATTTTCCCTGCTGACATATCCCCAGCCCTCCAATACCGGTCTTATCTCGGAATCATACATGGATGATATTATAATAAACGGGCGGATTCCCGCTTCGATTTTTTCTTTAATTTCTTCAGGCGCAATGATGTCAAGGCCTTTGGTTTTCGTATGCCATTTCACGGGATTGCCGTCTATAAAGCCTGCCGCGGCGGTGTTCATTGCTTGCAGTATGCCGTATGTCTCATGCCCGCCGGCCCCGGCGCCCCATATATAGACAGGGACATGGGGGTTGGAGGCAAGCGTTTGCCTGAGTCCCTCGCAGTATCTCCTTTGGAATTTGGCGTGAATCCCTTCGAGCTTCTGTAGAGAGCCGGTGCTTTGCATCATAAGGCCGGTAAAGGCCGGGATGTGTAAGATTTTATAGCGCTCTGCTATCTTTAGCCATAGGCTGCGTTCACACCCTTGTTCAATTCTATCGTCAATATATCCGAGCTTCACGTGTACTGCCCTCCGCCACATGGGGTGCGGGCCAAGATTTGAGTCAACGAGCAGTCTTTCGTACGTGCTGTCAGGGATTTGAAGAGCACCGCAGCAGTAGTGAAAGTCAAAACTCTCGCGCGTCCCGTGTGTCAGATATGTATCCCCATAGACAAGGGCTGCCTCTGGATTTGTACTGAGGGCGGCAGCCATGACCTCAAGTGCGTCGCTGCCAAGCCGGCTGTTTTTTGGCAGATGCGTTATGAACTCTCCGCTTGACGCCTTTAGCGCCATATTCCACATTTCCGCGGTGGAACTTCCCTCAGGTGCGCATATTAAAACGGTATTGTTGACGATTTTTTGAACCTCTTTTATGAATGCGTCCTGATTATTGACAGCCGCGGCTGTGTCAACGATAATAAGCTCTATTGAGCCTCCTATTGTTTGACTTGCCAAATCTGCGAGGGTCTCTCTGATGAACTCTGGTGAGTGGTTTGCTATGGCGGCCACAGTAATCAATTTAACCTGTGAATGGATGGCCATGTCAGTCTCGCCGGATTGTTCAGGGTTTTCTTGTGTTTTTTTCCATAGCACGTTATATGAGAGCATCTGCGTGCCGTATTCACCATTGAAATATAATGCCCCCGGGTCAAGCCGCAGGCACGAAGTATCTATGTATGGATGGGCCGCGTGGGGTTTTGCAAAGACATATGGCAAGACGGCGGACACATTGACAGCACCCGTAGTTACCTCCGCGTCAAAGAAAAAAAGCGCAAATGCCCCTGTTTTTATCAACTGTTCTATCTCATTACACACCTCTTCGCTTGGTTGCGCAGCAGCCACGAGGTCAAAGTAGTTAATCGGCAGCGCCGCTGGGGATTGTTCGACATAGACAACGCCGTGTGTGGCCGGCGTGTTGGGATTGTGTCCCATCACCCAAATTTCATATCCGCCGGTTAACTCAACGAGGCCGTCAAGGCAGACTCCTCCGCCTGCGAAGAGAATCTTGCTGCTCCGCGGTAAATTGGAGGCCGCGAAGGCGGCCGTGAGGTTGTACCGGTAGCTGTCGATTGAGGCGTCTGCCGTATCAAGCAGAGCGTTATTAAAATATGCGAGGTGGTATTGCTTTGAATATGTAAAACACGAGAAGTTCTCCGGCCGAATAGAATCATGTAATCTTATAGCGGCATCCCCGGGGCTGACAGGTCTGTGGGGCGGGAAGAGGGGCCGCGGTGATTCATTATAAAGCGCCGCCTCGCGGGCGACAACAATGCCTGCCTCTGAGTTATAGTCTCCATAGTCGTAGTAACCGCTGCCGTCTGAGGCGGGTTTGGCGGTTTTTTGCTCAGGATGATTCCTGATTCCGCCTATGAGGGCATCCACACTGTAAAGCGTCGCAATCCTGAAAAACCGCGCCCATAGCTCCATGTCCCCGGCATATCTTAGGGTTGTGTCAAGGTATCCACCCGCCTCCTCCCATAGCCGCCTTCGCCAGAATGTGGATTCCTGCTGTATGTGTGGCGGGCCTATGCGCCCTTCAAGGTACATTTTCCCTGACCATAGAGGCAATGGCGTGAGGGCTGTTGTGAGTAAGCCACTTTCGTCCCATACGGTTGGGCGTCCCATAACCCACTGAACTTCGCTAAATGCGCTAAACACCATCGACACAATCCAAAGCGCGCCCGCGTGGAGCTTGTCGTCGGAGTTTAACCAGCCCATTATTTGCCCTGTGGCGCGTCTGAGGCCCTCGTCTATTGCCGCGTATTGCCCGGCGTCAGGGGCGCTTTTTGAGTATGTTATCTGCCTTTCATATTTTTTGATTATCTCAATGGAGTTGTCTGAACTGCCGCCGTCCATTATTATATACTCAAGATTCGGATAGCCCTGTGTAATAACAGATAAGATACACTCCTCAAGGTATGCCCCCTGATTCAATGAAGGAGTTACGATGGTTATCTTTGGAAGCTGCTGCCGTCTTATTTCAAGCCTCAGAGCGTCGGCTGTTTGTGCCGCGTTAAGATCATATGGAACAATTTCGAGGTATAACTCATAAAGAGAAAGTGCCTCCTGCTGCGACGAGGCAGTCTTTAATTTTTCAACTATGGCGCTTACCGCCGTATTCTCTTCTTTCGGGGCTTCGCAGCATGCAGTAACCGGCGATATTATCCTGCCTCCCGGCGCAGGAATTTCGTTATATGTTCGTATATTGATAAGCTCAGTGTTTATGAACTCCTCCGCGGGGCGCCATTGCGGCAGCGGCCTCTGCCAAAGCGAGCTGCCCTGCGCAGTTATTTGTGGCTTATCAGGCGGCATTTTAAGTGATGACTCCATTGCCCTTGCAATTAGTGCAGGGTCAATGGCCGTTATACAAAATTTCTCTTCAAACCGGCATCTCCAGCCGCATCCATAGCACTCAAGCGGCAGACATACTGCGGTCGTAAGTTTCGAGTATGGGAAAAACCGCCCGAAATGCCCTCCGCCAAGGACTACCACGTTTTGTGTTCCCACGGCTGTGGCTATATGGGCGGCCGCCGAGTCAGAGGACAGGAGGTGGCGGCTGCGACGGATTATCGCGGCCGTCTGGCGAAGTGTCGTCTTGCCTGTCAGGTTGTGGCATGTGCCCTTAAATTCCCCGAATATTTGGGCTGAGACATCTACAGTATCCATGCCGCCCAGTATTATTAATTTAAAATTTGTAAACTCCTTTAATACCTCGCTGAATAATGGATATATCTTGTAGTCGTTTTGGGAGCCCGGCGCGGCGACCAAGGTTTGTTCGCTATGAAGTTCATGGTGTTCAAAAAACTCATCGGCAAACCTTTCATCCTCCGGAGTTGTCCACACGGCGGGATGGAGCATTCCCCCTGGCTCAATGCCGAAATACCTCAGGAAATCCGCATGTCTATCTATTTCGGCTATTTCGGCTGTTCCATGTTTGTACATTGACGGCAAGAGCGCGGTATAATAACAATTATTTGAGCTTCTGTGTACCTCGCTGATATTACACAGGTCTCCAAGGAAACCCACCCTAACTTTAGCGCCGCTTCTGGTTGCGAATATATCCCCGATAAGCTCTCGTGAGTAGACTGAATTCATTGCGATATCCACGTTGAGGGCTTGTATGCGCCTTATAATGACCTCCCTGTAATGGGTGTCCGTGTAGGCAAGTGTCTTGTTAAATGCGATCACGTTATCGACAAAAGGGCAGGGGGCATAGAGTTCAGCAATGTGGGCCTGGCAGAGGACGGTAATTCTGGCCGTTTTAAATTTGCCGTGAACAGCGCCCAACATAGAGGAGGCCAGGACGTTGTCGCCAATGGAATCGGTACGTATCCATAGTATGTGATGAGGATTGTCAAAATTGAGGGCAGTGTCGGGATTCAAGCGGCACCGTTACGGGATATTGTGGGCAGATAAATTGTTGTCGTTATTCTGGCCGTTAGCAGAAGCAGCGCCGTTGATTAAAAAGTGTTTTACTTCAAAGGGTAACCTCGCGATGCCGTGAAACGGTATCTGGCTCGCCGGTTTGCTGTATGTGACAACAATAGGCCCGAGCATGTCGATTCTATCGTGGCTGTTGATTGCCTCAGAACCCTTATATACTGCCCCTTTGGCGGCTAGTCCAAACAGAAACTCCTCAGCCTTGACGCTGAACGTTATGTCTATTTTCACAACCAGGCGCTGTCCGGGGGACATATCAGGAATCACATCCCGTACTTCTTTGTTGCCGCCGCCAAAGACGAACGTCCCGATGCGGTCAAACAAGCTGACAATCACAATGGTGTCATAAATATGTTCGTTGGCCTGTATGAGTGCGTAAAACGAGAGTGTCTCCATCATTTCCGCGTGAAACGTATCGTATCCGTCCTTGTTTAGCACCCTCACGCCGAGGATAGTCATTGCCCCTGTGCCGTAGCTCCTGGTGTTTTCAGTCAGGATATTGTGCGCGAGGATGTCCTCGGGAGACATCAGGTCATTGATTCCATCGTGTGAATCTGATGACTCCGGCAGTTGAAGCGGGGCATGATAAACCGCGGGGGGGATAAAAACTGAGGCCTTCTTTACAGTATGGGAATAAATATTTATTGCCTCGATTGGGGAGCCGATATAGGTGATTTCCCCGTTTTCAAGCAGGATTGCCCTGTCGCAGAGGCTTCTTAGCGCCTCCATATCGTGTGAGACAAAGATGCAGGTTGTGCCGCTTTGAATAATTTCTCTGATAGTATTAAAACTCTTCTGCTGGAAAAATATATCTCCTACGGACAGCGCCTCATCAACGATAAGTATCTCCGGCTTTACGTTAACGGCACAGGCAAAGGCAAGCCTGACGTACATTCCGGTCGAATATATCTTCATTTGCTGATCAATGAAGTCCCCTATGTCGGCGTATTCTATGATGGACTGCATTTTATCCTCCATCTCTTCCATCGTATAACCCATGATGGCGCCGTTCATAAGGACATTTGCGCGGCCGGTGAAGTCGGGATTAAAGCCGGCGCCAAGCTCAAGCAAGGCCGAGATGCGCCCCCTTGTCTCAATTGTCCCTTCTGTCAAACGCAGGATTCCGCATATGAGCTGCAAGAGCGTGCTTTTGCCCGAGCCGTTGCGTCCCAAAAGCCCTATCGCCTCACCCATGGGAACATCAAAGGTTATATTGCGAAGTGCCCAGAAGTCGTGGTGGTACTTTTTACCCTTGGGATTTAACAGCTCTTTTAGTCTGTCCGTCGGGCGTGTGAATATTCTATACTTCTTGCCCGCGCCTTTAAGCGAAATAGTCGTGTCCATAATATATTAGTCAGGAACTTAAAGCATCTCCGCGAAATCAGGTTTCAGGCGTTTAAATATAAATCCTCCGACGACAGTCGACACCACTCCCAGTATAAATAATAACAGCATACCCTTCCAGTGGCTTTGCTCAATACCCAATAGGGACAACCGATATCCCTCGACAACATAGTACATGGGGTTGAGTTTCAGCAGAATTCGCAGACTTTCCGGCACCGCCGCCGGTTGATACACGATAGGGGTATAAAAAAACCACATCCCGATTAGTACGTTTAAGACTTGCCCGATGTCTCTAAGAAATATGTTCATGCTTGAGACCATCCAACTGATACCCATAATAAGCAGGCTCAACAGGAAGATATACACCGGCAGATAGAATATGAGAATTGTGAGTTTTTTAGTGATTATCACGGAGGCCACACCAATGATACCGAACATTATTGCGTGGTTAACCATATTTGAAAGCAGTACGCTGAGGGGAAGAAGTTCTGAAGGGAAAAGGCTTTTTGTTATGAGCATCTTGTTTTCGATGAGGATTTGCACATTGCGCTGCACTGTCTCCGAGAAATATAACCACGGCGCTAGTCCACACAGCAGCCATAACAGGAAACTTTTGGTTCCAGCCTCAGGCCCAAGCTTTGCCTTCAGTACGAATGAAAAAATAAACGTATAGGTAATAACAGTGAAAACTGGGTGTATGACCGCCCAGAAGATTCCGAGGAATGAGCCAGTGTAGCGGCTCTTCAGATCACGAATCACGAGGCATTTGAGCATATACCGGTTGCTTATAACTTCCCCGAAAAAGCGAAAAGCCACAATCTTCAACGATATCAGCCTATTTAAAAGCACTGTCGCTATGGCCGGCTACCATACATAAAGTAAATTAATAAATCCACACAGACCGGGCAGCGCCCCATAGCCCCCCAAATCCCGCACGTAGAAGGCCGACAATAAATATCCATCCAAAACGGTAACATAATCGGGGACTTATTGTCAATTGCGCGCCCGATGGCCTCAGCAATTCTCAATGAACGAGTAAAGCGCACGTGTATGCCGTAATCTCTGACATGGAAAACAGCGGCACATAGGCATACATGCTAAAAATAATATTGACAAATAATTTTTTTTTGTGTATGTTAGATGTATGAGTGCGTGTGCCTGGCGTAAGCCGGTGCAGTTCAGCGTAACCGTGCATGTCAGTGTGTGCGTAAGCTTTGGGTGGTAGCATTCGCTGACGGCTTGAGTAAATAATCATAGCAAGGGCGCTGTCCTGAAGAGGGGCGCTGTCCGCAGAGGGGGCGCTGGTCATTGCGTGGTTTGTCAGGGATGCCCCCGGTGGTTAAGAGTATTTGAGAGTAGTTAAGATAAAAAGATGCCAAACACAATAAACCCAATAAATCAGGGACACAACAATAAGGCATTGCCTGAGAATCAGAACAAGCCGTGCCGATAATGGGCAGTTTAATTAGCGCGCATGGTAGTGGGTATACGATCAGACTGCTTTAAGACAATAAATATTAATCTCTAACACTGCAGGGGAAAAAATTATAACTGCAAGAAAAAAGGAGTCCGCCAATGAGCAATATCGCAATAGCCGAGTTACAGGAAGGTAATATTGAGGAATTAACGGTTGTCGCCGAAGAGCTGAATGTCGAGGGTGCCTCAAGCATGAGGAAACAGGAACTGATATTTGCAATACTGCAGG
>JADFXO010000185.1 GCA_015233485.1 Nitrospirota bacterium | reverse complement strand
AAAAGAATCTGAGTTACGAGCAATACCTGGCTCTTAATCTCGAAAAAGAGGTGAAAAGAAAAAGAGAAAGCTCTATTAACGCTAAAATAGGCAAGGCTAAGTTCCCTTTCTTAAAGAGTTTGGAAGATTTTGACTTCACCTTTCAGCCGGGCATCAAAGAAAAGGAGGTGATTGCCCTTAGTAGCCTGGAATTTATCGAAAAGAAGAAAAACGTTATTTTTCTTGGACCGCCCGGTGTCGGTAAGACCCATCTGGCGGTAGGACTTGGCAACAAGGCTTGTGTAGCAAGATATAGAGTCCTTTTTACCACCGTCCAGGAGATTATCGAAGAGCTGATTATCTCAAAAAAAGACGGCAGCCTTCTGGAGAAACTTTTAGCCTATTCAAGGCTTAACCTGCTTATCATCGATGAACTGGGGTATATGCCTATTTCTAAAGAACAGGCCAATCTGCTCTTTCAGTTGATCTCGATTCGATATGAAAAAGGCTCTATTATCCTTACCAGCAATTACAATTTCGACCAATGGGGCGAAATATTTGACGATAACGTCGTCGCATCCGCCATTATCGACAGACTCGTTCACCATGCCAATATCTTTTTTATCAACGGAAGCAGTTTCAGGCTAAAAGGTAAATTAAACAATGATGCTTCTTAAAGGGGGGTCAATTCTATTTGACGATCAGGGGTCACTTCTATTGACGATCAACAACTATAGAACATCATCAAACCAGCCGACATTCATCAATATTCTTTGCAGGCGATGATATGCAGGTGAAAAGAATACTTCGGCAAGAGTGCCACATCGTCGTAGAACAGCCCTACCACCACGATCTTTCTCAAGACCTTCCCACCACTTAATTAACTCCATTATTTCCGCTGAATCCTTCTTGAAACTCAAATACTGTTTACTCATTGGTCCTCCCTTGCAATATCGCAGTCCATAAAATAAGTCTATTATAGCACTGCGTTCTTTTTCCCTTTGGCGGCAGCCGTCTTCACTGGTAAGTCCAACAATTCCTTGATTTTATTGCCTTGATTGAACATCTTTAGTTCAGAGAGCGCAAGAACAACTCGTTTGGGAGCAACATCTTCATTTATCCCTTCGGAAACGTTGATATCAAAGAGTTTCATTGAGGCATAGCACAGAGTTTGATGCCATGTCTTATGAATCTCAACGAGATCATCATTTGCTTCAACAGCTTTTTTCAAACTGTGTAAAGTCTCATAGAATGCCTTTTCTGTGCTTTGCCAAAAAAAGACATCAATTGCCATATAAGTAGATTGATCATTCATGGCAAAAAGAACCTTCTTTCGTTCATCTTGTTCATCCGATGGAATTTTATTGATATCTTGATATTTCCATTTTATCTTCTTCGTTAAGGGATCAAATTGTGGTCGTCCTTGAATTGCTCTTTTAATGGCAATTTTAGTATTTCCGCAGATAATATCAGCAGTACTAATCAAATTTGCTGTTTCGTCTTCATAATTTTTAATACTATCAGGTTTAACGCTGATAAGGGGCATTACCGAATCATACCAACACCTAGCCTTCATACTATCCATGTCATAGCCGAACGCCCACAATCGAAATTGCCGATCTGATTGTTGTCTGATTGTTTTAAATTCATGCACAACTTTGGCAGGTATCTTATCCTTCCCTTCCTCTTGCACAAAACCGAGCCAATTGCGATAACTTACGCCACCGGGTTGTGCATGAACCGCTGTCAAAGCATTACCTTTGTGAAAA
The DNA here is from genome assembly GCA_015233485.1 of Nitrospirota bacterium. Taxonomy (GTDB): domain Bacteria; phylum Nitrospirota; class Thermodesulfovibrionia; order Thermodesulfovibrionales; family Magnetobacteriaceae; genus Magnetominusculus. Next base: position 5,958 of record JADFXO010000185.1, on the reverse strand, counting down.
AACGGTGACAAAGGATACAGCCATCCTCCCTTGTAGTCGTTGCCCTTAGTCTTTTCTCTGTACGAATCAATCAAGTTATATGAATAAATACCACAGATGCCACATTTCCCCTGCTTGCTCCTTTCCAGATTCAAACGAATTCTACGCGGCATTCCCCAGTACATCTGCGCTGGATGTACTTCAATTGCTGCTGTTTTTATTCCTGTTCTCGTCTTGCCACACCAAGGGAATTTATCGGAATCTGTGTTCTTGTCTATGCTGCCGCAAATTCTCAAAAAATCACCACTTACTAAAGTGTTTAACCATATTGTACGCCAAAGAGAGGAACATCGTTTATCATTGAGAACTAAAGTTGTGAGCGGTCCACCACCGCGTAATGATGTTAACTTCCCTCTTCCCCCTTTAGGTGCATTTGTCTGCAGAGTAAAGAGAGCAGTTGCACAACAGGAGTGGCACATGCAGGTGACAGTGTTGCGCTTAACGAAATGATCGGTATTTTCATCCCGAGTTTTATTCCCTGGCATATCAATCAACAAACGATCAATACAAAGATCTTTAGATTCAAGCTTCTCTTTATCCTGCATAAACCTCGGCCCATCACCACCAAGCTCAAAGGCATTATGAACCGTCATGAAAGCCGCCTTTAATTCTTCCGGTTCAGGCGGTTTATCTAACTTCTGCTTCCACTCAACCCTGTTGGCCGGTGCAGCCACAGTCTGAACCAGTCCAATCAGGAACTGAATCAACGCTCCGTTGAAATCGGGCCTTGGCGCATTCAAGGCAACGATTGGGTTATCGGTGAACTCTTTGGTGACCTCCCACGGGGCAATCATGGTTTCGCTTCCATCATGCCTCCTGACCGGAATCCATTTTTCATCTATAAGATTGAACTGTATCATCTATCTCTCCTCCTTTGGAAAAGTAACGCCGATTGTTGGGTTATATTCGAGTACAACGGTTCCGTCGTTTTTGTTCAGAGCCTCTCCTCGCCATATGCCGTCTGCCGCTGAAGAGAGTGGAACAAGAACACTCCACTTTCCCTTATCCGGCAGGTTCGCTTTCAGTTGTTCAATTTCAGCCCGTAGCCCAGGATCGCTATATTCGGCTTCTCTATAAACCTTTGTTCTATGAATACTTACCTGGCTCATATCCCATGGAAAGTCACCATCGACATACCACGGGGTTAACTTTTTGCCGTCCCATCGGGCGAGACGAACCGTGGTGTCCTTGTCTCCAAGTCTTGTTGGGGTTATCATATCTTCCAACCACTGGTTGGGTGTGGCTTCATAGCCCTGTTCAAGTTTAAGCATATTTATATGAGCAAGTGATTTATCGGCCTGCCATTTTGCCGCCGCTTTCAGATCACGCGCTTGAAGTGGTTCAGGAATCAGATCGTCGGCCTCTTCGGAAAAGGCAGCCTCAATCAATTCCCGGGCATCATCGGGCATCCTCAAGACGCCCTTTTTGGACAATAGTCGCGAAGTCAGCCATAGACAGCCATGGCTTGGATACACAAAAGATGCCTTTGGAAACGCCGATTTGAACCAATCCGATCCGGCGTTATCTTCCGGTAACGGGCCATGAATAACGAAAACCGGGGCTTCGCGCTGGTCTTCTTCTGTGGCAGGCGGCAACAGGTTCCCCCGTTCATCGCGCAGATGACGGTGGAGCCGTCCGGCCCGCTGAATCAGCAGATCCATCGGCGCCAGATCGGAAATCAGAAGGTCAAAGTCCAGATCGAGGGATTGCTCTACAACTTGGGTTGCGATGAGTATTTTACCTCGCCGTTCGTTCTTACCGCTTTGCTTGCCGAAACATTTTAAAACTTCAGCTTCGATGTGCAGCCTGTCTCCCATGGCAAAACGCGCATGGAACAACATGATACGATTCGCTGAGATCTTCGTCCGAATGCTTGCGTATGCCGTCAGTGAATCATGGACGGTATTGCGAATCCAACAAACACAGTTCCCCTTTGCCGCCTCAGCAACCAGTAGGCATTCAACATTGTTCGCTTCTGGAACGATCTTCACGGCAACGCTGGTTCTTCGTTGAGAAAAGGCCGCTACCGGGGTTTCGGTATAACCGCTATCACGGGAAAGATGTGTTGCCAACGGGTAGGCATTTGATGCAACCTGGGGAAGATTCGGTGCCATTCCAAGCCCACGGGCAAAACAGTTAACCAGTTCTTGACGTACATGTATCGGCAAAGTGGCAGAGAGTAGGATTGCGCTTCCTCCCATTGCTGCGTGAAAATTTAGCAGCGTCTGAAGCAGCTTGTTCATATAAGAGTCATAGGCATGGACTTCATCAACGATAAGGATATGCCCGGTCAAACCAAATAGACGTAATGATTGGAACCGGGACGGAAGAATAGCGAGCAAAGCCTGATCCAGCGTGCCTACACCCACGTCGGCAAGGAGCGCCTTTTTGCGGTTGTCTGCCAACCAGTCAGTACAATGGGCCGAGGTGGTTTCTTCGCTATCGGTGTAATTGTTGTCTCCATTTGAGGTCGATTCGACTACGGCAGGCATGAACGTCTTTGAAAGATGGCGGGCGCTGTGGGTAAGGATAATGAACGGATTGGTGCAATCATCGAAAAGCCTGCGGTAAACCGGGACCTCCGATGGTGATGGCTCCTCCACCAATCGGTCAAACATGGCATTAGAGGTTGCCATGGTAGGCAAGGCAATAAAAATACCGTGCCCCTGTCCATTTACCATAAGGCGTTGTGCCAGAAGAAGCGCCGCCTCCGTCTTTCCTGAGCCGGTAACATCTTCTATAATAAAAAGCTGGGGAGAATCCGAGACTAGGCATTCAATGACATGGTGTTGCATAGGTGCCGGTTCTTTGATTTTTGGAAACATCGCGGAAAAAGAATCGGCTGAATGCCGCGCACGGGCAAGACCGATTCCCGCGTCCCGAATGGCCTGCTCTGCCTGTGCAACGGCACGGGTTTGCCAGTATGCGGTAATTGGCATCGGTTGCATATAAAATGGAAACCAATCGCTGTTTGAGCCTATCCAGTCGCATAAAACCGCAAAGCCCGCCATAAACCAGGATGCTTTCGGTATGGATTCATAGATTTGGAAGGGTGACGGCAGATCGCTATCAATATCTGAGTTACCTATCAATACTGCCCAAAAATCACGCAGGAACGCCTCAGCGTCTGTTTGCTCATCGCGACTGAAATATCTCGAAGCATTGAGACGCTGATTGTTTGGCCCTGTCAGGCGAGGAGGTTCACCGTGATGCCCGGTAAAAGCCCTGGCGATCACACCGAAGATTTCCTGCCAATACTCTGCATATTCAGCAAAATCGGACAATCCCGTGAAAGGGCGCTCTTTAAACGAAGGCCACAGATAATCCGACCATAGCAGGTTTCCAAGACTGTCATGGCGGACAGTATAACGTTTGCCTGACTTTCTCCCTTGAAGCTTTTCAAGCAGGTTCGGCCTCCGGTTTTGGAAGGTGTCAGAAAATTTTCCGATATCGTGTAGTCCAAGGAATATAACCATCAGATAGCGGCAGACTTGCGCGCTAAAACTGGTTAATTGTGTAAAGCGATGTAATAAATCAGGGTGTTGTTTTAGCAGCACATGGCCAACCGCTGCCACGTCAAGGCAGTGATATGGTAAGAGATGGTATGAATCTTCGCGGGCTTTTCCCCAATAATCGTAATAACTCAAAGCACCTCACAGGAATAAAACCACAAAATATAACTATATATAATGGCGACTAATTCCACATCCATTATAGAAAAAACGACGCTGAATTATCAACCGGAAAATGATATAGCGGTAAAAGAAAGTCTCTTCTAAAAGAATTCCTTTAAATAGCAGGTGGAGGGAAGTTCCATGACCTCTTCAACCAACATGGACAACCCGTTAATGGATTTACGCATGTCCGTACTGCCACCTGCAAGATATACACGCATATTCGATGCCCCACGATACATCAGCTTAACTCCAACGTCTCTATCAGCCTTCGGAGAGTGGCCGGTTAAAACCGTCTCCAACTTCTATCCGGTATCGATGCCCTATCAGTACGCTTAGCGATGGGCCTGAACTTTCATGATCCTCTTCGGGCCTGATTCTTACAGGATGAAAAACTGCTCCTGGTGAAGGTAGGCTGAGTTGCCTCTTACGAAGGTGAAAGTTTTTAGACTCAGCCCCTCCTGCCGAAAGTATTGCGATTGCGTAATTCTACTTGCCTGCCATGCCTCAAGATGACCCTTCCAGAATTGCAGGGCCTCGACTCCCGATAACTTCTTTGCTTTGTTCGTCATGATGAACCTCCTTTACCAGGCCCATTATGACACCTTCTTATCTTTCTGTGAAGATGGGGTTATCTTGACGCTTACATTTCTCCTAAGGTTTTCCCTTAACATAAAAGTAGCAAAAAACGCCCTTCTAACTTGAATTCACTTGTCAGGCCATAACACTAAATAATCTAAACCGGTAGTTCTATTGTAAATTCCGCGCCACCTTCGATATCCATTACGTAAATCCTGCCACCTAACTTCTCTTCCATGATTATTTTAGACATATAAAGTCCTATGCCCGTTCCTTCGCCTGCCGATTTAGTAGTGAAGTAAGGAGCGAATATCTTATCCATGATTTCCTCCGGTATTCCGCCTCCGTTGTCGCTTATCGATAGTTTTAAAGTTTCACCTTTTTTATAAAAATCTACTCTTATCATGCCCTCTTCGCTTACGCCAGGCAAACCTAACCTTTTTCTCTGGATAATCGCTTCTTTGGCGTTATTTATAATATTGAGGATAACGTGGGCTAAATGGCTTTTATATGTCGTGATTAACGCGGCATCGCAGTGCTCGATTTCGGCAATACTTGTAAACGTCTTGTTATGGAGGTGGCAGGTTATGTTATAAGATATTGAATTTTTATTGAACGTATCTTTAAGCATGGTTAAGACATCCGATGCGATTACAATCACATCAGAGGTGTCTTTTGTCGCCGAAGGCTTAAAGAAATTCTTGAAATCCTCTATGGCTCCAGCCATGAAGTGAACCTCACGCATTGATTTTTCCACGGAGGTATCGATATAAGCGTCATCAAGCTCTCCAAATCTGTATGCGTCCCGGATATCCTGTATAAGAATGCCAAGGTTGTTAAGAGGCTGCTTCCATTGGTGGGCTATGGCTGCTATCATCTCGCCCATAGCCGCCATTTTCGATTGCTGTATTAGCATTTGTTCTTTTTGAAGCCTGTTTTTTATTTCACCATCAACTCTAATTTCTAAATTACATGTTAATTCTTCAAGCTCCTTAGTTCTTTTACTTAAGTTTTCCTCTAATAGTTTATGTTCGGTAATGTCTCTTGTTAGCTCGATTGCGGATATTATTTTGCCTGTAGCATCTCTGATTGGAGACGCTACATTATCAAAGAATATAATACGGCCGTCAGGTGTTACTACTTTTCGGGTGCTTCTGTGAATCTTCCCATCCTTAAACGATTCACGCAACGGGCAATCATCGCACACTTGACCGCTATTCGCATAAGCTTCATAACAATACCGCCCAACACAGTCCCCAAATACATCTTTTAAATTTTGATTCTGGTAAATTATCCTGTAATCAAAGTCCTGAATCGTTAAACCATCTCCTATCGCCATTAGTATTGCCTTATTTTTTTCATTTTCTTCGGTTAAGGCGTTTTGTATAGACTTTAAATAACTCACGTCCCTTGCAAGATGGACAGCGCCGCTGATTATACCGTTTGAATCCGTTAAAGGTGACGTGGTTACTAAATAATATCCATTTAAACGTCCTTCGTAAGTCTCAATTGTATGCTCCAGTCCGTCTTCGAGCAATTGTTTGTGAGGGCAATTATCCAAAGGTTTATCCGCGGCGTGGACGAGTTCGTAACACGTCTTCCCTATTGCATCTTCAGGTGTAATATTTAATTTCTTTGCCATTACTTCATTCATCTTTACGATTTT
>JADFXO010000184.1 GCA_015233485.1 Nitrospirota bacterium | reverse complement strand
AAGGCGTGTGATATTTTCCGGGCCGTATCCGGTACGTATGCGGCTACGGTCTTCATCGTAGTTCCAATCGATTATATAATGACAACTATTTTCAATAGACCAATGGCCCCTGTTCAAATTGAGTATGTGTTCTGCATCTGCTTGTTACGGCTTTGGGCTGTAAATACCATAGGCAAGTTCAGTCGAACTATGCCCGCTTTTCTTGTCAGTGCAGTGGCGTTCTATGACAAAAGCTTGTCTGACGTGAGGAAAGTTGACGTAGTCATTCAGTTCTGCTGTAGTCCAAATTTTTCGTATCTCGATTCGTACATGGCCACAGGAGGTTTTATCAATGAAATCAGTTTCCTATCACGGATAGTAAAACATTATATCGTCAAGGAGCTGTGGTTGGTTGCCCTTTACCGTAAAACAGTAATGGGCTTGACGCTCCTCTACGATGTACTTAGCCAGTTCACGCTGGGTCAACAAGGCATCGGCAGTCACCTCTTTACCCTTAACATTTATGGCATCAAGTAGTGGAATGGCTATCTTAATCTCGTTAGTTTTTTTTAGCTCATCGCCTGGGTTTGCCGGCAGAGTGCAAACTTTTTTTGAGTGTAACAGATATTACCCTCATGCCCCACTATATTATCATCGTAGGTTTGCTCCCTACAACCCTGCCAGTGAGTATATGAAATCCATATTAAGATTAGTCCTCAGCAGTTGTGCCAGCCTGTCTATGGCGGCGTCTTTTTCGGCGGCATAACTGACAGGGGCATCTTCAACGGACGGTAGGCCTTTTCTTTCTCTCAGGCCGTTTATTAAATCCCTGCGAAACGCGTCGTTATCGAAAATCCCGTGAATATATGTGCCCCACACGCTGTTTTTTACTGCGCCGTCGGGGTGTTGTCCGCTGACGACAAACGCGGGAGAGTCGGCTCCTTTGGTCTGGCCCATGTGGATTTCGTAGCCCGTGAGGGCGCTGTGCGTGTTTCTTACGTATGGTATCTGTCCAGCCGTTGCCGCGATTACCTGCCGCGTGGTCTTTGTTTCATTAAACACGGTTGCTGTATCAAGCAGGCAGAGGCCGGCAACTTTCGCCTCAGCGCTTTCAATCCTGAGAGGGTCTTCGATTGTCTTGCCAAGCATCTGGTATCCCCCGCAGAGGCCAATGGCCGGAATCCCGCGTTTCACCGCTTGTTTTATAATCTTATCAAGGCCGCTGTCTCTTAATATCGTTAGGTCTGCGATTGTATTTTTAGAACCAGGGATTATAATTAAGTCTGCGTTCATAATGTCTTCGGGGCGGCGGCTTATTATGAGTTCCACATTCGGCTCATACTGAAACGGCTGAAAGTCGGTGAAATTCGATATGTACTTAAGTCTCAGGACAGTTATCTTTATAGAGTCATCAGAGGCGGCGGCAGGCAGGGCTTTCGCCTTAGTCTCCAGCACGAGGCCATCCTCTTCGGGCAGCCCCATATCGGTAACGTATGGAAGGACGCCGATGACGGGGATGCCTGTTCTATCTTCGATTAATTTATTGCCCGGCAGGAGAATATTAATATCCCCGCGAAATTTGTTTATTATAAATGCCTTAATCAGGCGTGAGTCCTCGTAGTTTAGGAGAGCTGTTGTACCGTAAAGTGATGCGAATACCCCTCCCCTGTCAATGTCGCCGACAAGGATTACCGGTGAGCCTGTGTGTCTTGCCACTGCCATGTTGACGATTTCCCTATCCATGAGGTTTATCTCTGCAGGGCTTCCTGCGCCCTCGATGACGATAAACTCATAGGTGGCGCTCAATTCGTCCCACGCGTGTGTGACTGTCTTCCAGAAGAGTTCCTTTTGTTCATAAAACTCTGTCGCCTGCATGGTCTTATACACCTTGCCAAGGACTATGACCTGTGAGCCGCTCTCCCCGGACGCCTTTAGCAGTATAGGGTTCATATAGACTGAAGGTGCAATACCGGCGGCCTCGGCCTGCGTGGCCTGGGCACAGCCAATCTCGCCGCCATCATCTGTTACGAATGAATTTAAAGCCATGTTTTGGGCCTTAAACGGCGCTACGCGAAGTCCCATGTCTGCTGTAAGAATCCTGCAAAGCCCGGCGGCAATCAGACTTTTCCCCACGCCTGAGCCGGTTCCCTGAATCATTATCGATTTAGCCATATCTTTAGGGGCATAGCTCCGGTATGTAGTTCAGGAGTTTTACGACGGGGACACCGTCATAAAAATCAATTATGTTGAGACATATAAAATCCTGCTCGACGCGAAATATGTGTGTGAGTGGGATGCCGAGTATGTCGCAGAGTATCACCCTGTTTACCCCGCCGTGTGCCACAACGGCAATGGTCTCATCCCCGCGGTCTTTTATGAGATCATAAAACACGGGAAGCACCCTCAGACTAACGTCCATAGTGCTTTCTCCTCCGACGGGGCTGAAGCTCATTGGGTCGCGTGCCCAACTTGTGAATTCCTTTGGATAGGCGGCCTTTATCTCGTCAAACGTCATGCCCTCCCATGCTCCAAAATGCCGCTCTCGAAGACCTTTCAACGGCACGGGCGTGATGCCGAAGGGCTGCCCGATAGTCTCAGCAGTCTTTACAGCACGGCTAAGATCAGAGCAAAATATACGGATGGGGGCGTCCAGATTTCTGATGAATTCGGCAAGGCGCTTTGCCTGTCTTATGCCCTCATCAGATAGTGGCACATCTATGTGGCCCTTATAACGCCTCTCCTGCGCATTTACGGTCATCCCGTGTCGAATCAGATAAACCCGCGTTGGAATACAGCACCTCCCGTTGTTATCGTCAGATATATCAAGAAGATCAGTTCACTGCCCTCAATAAACGCCCCTATCGTGTCCCCTGTGAGGCCGCCAAAACGCCTCAGGAAGAATGCCCCGCTGATTTTAGCCGCAAGGGCAATTGTAATTATTATCGCGATAGAATGAACAGAGGCAAACAGGGCGGCAGCGCCATTATTCAGATACAGGGTTAACACGGTTAGAATAATAAACAAAAATCCTGCCGCCGCCATAAACTCTTTCACGCCGGTATGTTCTATAAAGACCCATCCGAGGCCCTCGGACTTTGCGCTCTTGCCCGTAAACATAGCCGCGGCGGCGGCAAACCGTCCGGCGGCGGGATAAGTAAGCAGGACGAAGGCGTTTGAGATGTGGGCGCTTAAAAGCAATTCTTTGAGCAGCGCGTATTTCAAAAGCAGGGTCAACACAATGGCCGAGACACCAATTGGACCGGCAGAGCCGCTTTTCATTATTAACAGCCTGTCTTTCGGCGTCCTTTTAGCGGCAAGGGCATCGAATGTGTCCGAGACGCCGTCAAGGTGCAGCCCCCCTGTTATTACCGCCCCAAGCGTTATTACTGCTACGGCGCATACAGAGGCGGGCAGTACATGTCTAAGCAATACAAAACACAACAAATATGCACCGCCCATGATAAGCCCAACCACGGGAAATACAGAGGAACTCTTACCAATGCTGGACTCATCCCATACGGGGCCGCCCGCCCTTTTGAATGGCAGGGGTATTATTGTCAAAAACTCAAACGCCGCGGCAATTTTTTTTATCATCTAAACACTTAAAAACAATTCCACTACGCCAAAAACAATTCCATCTGGGCGGGTTCCTCGTGTACAAAACTAATCGGGTACTTATTGTTAAAACACGCGTAGCAGTAGTCCTCAGGGTTTGGCAGCACAGACTTAAGTCCGTCAAACGACAGGTACGAAAGCGAATCGGCGGTTATAAATTTTCTGATCTCCTCGACCTGATGTGTTGAGGCAATAAGCTCGCCGCGCGTTGGGGTATCGATTCCATAAAAGCAAGGGCTTATCGTGCACGGGGAGCTGATTCTTACGTGAATCTCTTTGGCCTTGCCGACTTCTCTGATCATCTTGACGATCTTTTTGCTCGTTGTCCCTCTGACGATGGAGTCATCGACGACGACTACCCTTTTCCCTTTGAGGATGCTTTGAACTGGGTTTAATTTTATTTTTACGCCGAAGTGGCGGATGCTCTGCTTGGGTTCTATGAAAGTACGCCCGATGTAGTGGTTTCTCACGAGTCCGAAGTCAAAGGGTATGATGCTCTGGTTGGCATAGCCTATGGTGGCGGCAACACCGGAGTCAGGGACGGGGATGACAACATCCGCGTCAACGTATGACTCAATGGCCAGCTGCCGGCCTAGTGCCTTTCTTATGCTGTGTACGTTTGTGCCGCCGAAGATGTAGCTGTCCGGGCGGGAAAAATATATGAATTCAAACGCGCAGTGCGCCCGCATGGCGCTGCGTATTGCCCTCATGGAGTTTATGCCGTTTTTATTTATTATTACCATCTCACCCGGCTCGATGTCTCTGATATATGAGGCCCCGATAAGGTCGAAGGCACATGTCTCTGAGGCCACCACATAGGCGCCGTCTATTGTTCCCATACACATCGGGCGCACGCCATAGGCGTCTCTGACCGCGATTAACGCATCCTCTGTTAGTATAAGCAGACTGAACGCGCCGTGTATTTGGTTGACCGCTTCAATGATTTTCTCTTCCGCGCTGCGGGCCTTTGAATGGGCTATCAGATGTACGATTACCTCGCTGTCGGCGTTGGATTGGAAAATTGCGCCGTCACGCTCGAGGCCCTCTTTCAGTGCGGACGCATTTGTGAGGTTGCCGTTATGGGCGATGGACAGCGACCCAAGGGATGAGTTAACCATGATGGGTTGCACGTTTTTCTGTGCGTTGCCGCCTGCCGTAGAGTATCTGTTATGTCCGATGGCGCTTTCGCCGGGAAGTTTTTTCAGGCGTTTTTCGTTGAATATCTCCGACACATAGCCAAGAGATTTCTCCAGATGCAGCGTCGCACCGTCGCACGAGCATATGCCCGCCCCTTCCTGCCCCCTGTGCTGCAGGGCGTAAAGGCCAAGATATGTCATGTTAGCTGCCTCCACGTGCCCGTATATTCCAAATATCCCACACTCTTCCTTCATGTCATATATGTTCATTTTGGTTGAGTCCCCTCTCTAACGATGTATCATAGATGGATTTTAAATCACTTACCGGAATATCAATACGTGTTTCACCCTTGACTTTAACGCGTAAAACATCTCCGCCTGTCCTGCCAATTTGCGCTACCGGAAGTCCAGCCGCCTTTACCGCAGCTTCCACTTGGGCGGCATTGTCCGGGGCCGCGCTTATGAGTACACGTGTGGCGGACTCACCAAACAGGAGCGCGTCTGTTCTCATTGAACCCTTGCCTAACTCGCCTAAGTGGCCAAGGTCAATCTCCGCCCCTATGAGCATACCAAACGTTGACTCGGCAGCCGCAACGGCAAGGCCGCCATCTGAGCAGTCATGGGCTGAGCGCAACAGCCCGCGGCCGTTGAGCGCAACGAGCACTTTATGGAGGGCGTGTTCTTTCGCAGGGTCAATAGCCGGAGGCATCCCTCGCTCCAGACCGTGGCATACATAGAGATACTCGCTGCCGCCAAGCTCTTCCTTCGTCTGGCCTATCAACATGACAACATCCCCAGCGCCTTTAAACCACTGGGTCAGCGCCTTGTCCGCGTCATCTAAAACACCTACGACGGCTATTGTCGGCGTAGGGTATATGGCGTCGCCTTTTGTTTCATTATACAGACTTACGTTGCCGCTTATGACGGGTGTGTTAAGGGCTATGCAGGCGTCTCTTATTCCCTCTATGGCCCCGATGAACTGCCACATCACCTCTGGTTTTTCGGGGTTTCCGAAGTTCAGGTTGTCAGTAACCGCAAGCGGTGTGGCCCCTGAGCAGGCGACGTTTCTGGCGGCCTCGCACACGGCGTGAATCGCGCCAATGTACGGGTCAAGCCAGCAGTAACGGCTGTTACAATCAACCGACATGGCAAGGGCCTTCTTTGTGCCCTTTATTCGTATGACCGCGGCATCGGAACCGGGCTTGACGATTGTGTCTGTGCGCACCATGTGGTCATACTGCTGCCAGACCAGCTCCTTGGATGCAATAGACGGCGATGCAAGGAGTTTTTTTATAGCATTGTTATAATTGCTCACATCAGGGATTTTAGATAGATCAAGCGTGTTTAGCTCGTCCTGACAGGCTGGCCTTTTAGACGGCCTATCATAGATTGGCGCGTCGGTTGAGATCTTTGTTGCCGGAATCTCCGCCGCCATCTTACCGTGCCAGTTGACGCGTAGAAAGCCGTCGCCTCCTACTTTGCCTATTACAACGGCGTCAAGGTCCCATTTTTTAAATATATCAATAAGCGCGTCTTTATTTTCCTGTTCCACAACGAGCAGCATTCGCTCCTGACTTTCAGAGAGCATTATTTCATAGGGAATCATGCCCTCGGCGCGAAGAGGCACTCTCGAAAGCTCAAGCTCTATGCCGGTCTCTGCCCTTCCCGCCATTTCCGATGACGAAGACGTAAGGCCGGCCCCGCCCATGTCCTGAATCCCCACTATCAGGCCCTTGTCCATCGCCTCAAGGCACGCCTCAAGCAGGAGTTTTTCGGTAAACGGGTCTCCTATCTGCACGTTTGGTTTCTTTTGCTGCGCGTCGTCTGTGAACTCCTCAGAGGCCATAGTAACGCCGTGAATGCCGTCTTTGCCGGTCTTTGAGCCTGCGTAGATGATGAGATTGCCGGTGCCTGTGGCCTTGCCATAAAATATTTTATCTTTTTTTACTATGCCGACATTAAATACGTTTACGAGGATATTACCAGCGTAACAGGGATGGCAGTATATCTCGCCGCCAACCGTGGGGACGCCGATGCAGTTGCCATAGCCGGCAATCCCTGAGACTACGCCGCCGAAGAGGTGTTTATGGTATGGGTCTGACAGGGGGCCGAATCTAAGTGAATTGAGGCTGGCCACCGGCCGTGCCCCCATTGTGAAAATATCCCTGAGTATGCCACCCACGCCGGTTGCCGCCCCTTCGTATGGTTCAATAAATGAGGGATGGTTATGCGATTCCATTTTAAACACGGCGGCAAGGCCGTCTCCGATGTCGATTACGCCGGCGTTTTCGCCCGGGCCCTGAATTACCCACGGCGCTTCAGCCGGCAGTTTCTTTAGATGGAGGCGTGAACTTTTGTACGAGCAGTGCTCACTCCACATAACCGAAAAGATACCCAATTCGGTAAACGTGGGGCTTCGGCCAAGGATACTAACGACACGGCCATACTCATCGGGCGTCAACCCGTGTTCTCTTATCAGCTCATCAGTTATTAAGGGTTCTTTCACTTAGGCGACCTGTTTAGACGACCCGTTCACTGGATAACTCGTTCGAAATCTCCCCTATCTTAACACAAACGACAAAATAATGTCCTATGAAAAAAAAAGAACCGGCCGCCCAGATTTTGGAGCTGTGATACCAGAGGTAAGCTCCGGTTACTCGAATACATCCTCAATATTGACCTTAAGGCCTTCTATAACTTTAGACGTAACCACACCTTCAAACGCGGCAGCTGTGAAGAGCTTATACTTATCGCCTTCAATGGTGAATATCTCAATCTTTTTTTGTTCCGGCATGACTATCCAGTACTCCGGCACGCCGTATTTCTCGTAGACAGCCTTCTTAACTTCGGTATCAACTTCGTAACTGCCCGGAGACACTATCTCGCAAACCATATCCGGCACGCCTCTTATCCAGTCCTGAAGAATGCCCTGGTTATCCTTCTTAACAAACAGTATATCGGGTTGCAGCCTGTTGAATCCTTCTTCGAAGATAACATCA
>JADFXO010000183.1 GCA_015233485.1 Nitrospirota bacterium | reverse complement strand
AACACGTAAGACTCGCTTCTACAGAAATTATCTGATCCGCAAAGCAGAGAGGTATTGTGCCTCTCTGCTTTGTCCCTTTGTCTTGCTTTATATGAGATTTTCTGCCGCTTTAATGTGCAACGGGACAGTAGCGCGGAGATTCCTATTGGGGTATGAGGGGTATGTACAGGCGGACGGATACAGTGGGTATGATTTCCTTGAATCTGTGGTTGGGATAGTGCTTGTTGGTTGTTGGGCGCATGCGCGGCGGAAGTTTGTGGAGGCGATAGAGGCACAGCCTAAAAATAAGAGGAGGCGCGGCAGTGGTGAAGTTGCGTTGGAGTATATAAGCAAGCTGTACGAGATTGAGAAAAGGGCAGGACAATGGTGCCTTTCGGAAGGAGAGATATATCGAATTCGACAGGAAGAGGCAAAACCAATACTGAAGGAATTTCACGTTTGGTTGGAGCAACGGGTGCAAGCGACCCCGCCGAAGGGTTTATTGGGTAAGGCCATAGGCTATACGCTGAATCAATGGGATAAGCTTGAGCGTTATATACAAGACGGACGTTTAAGGCCGGACAACAACCTGGCCGAGAATGCGATCAGGCCCTTTGTGGTAGGGCGTAAGAACTGGCTATTCTCCGGCCATCCCCGCGGTGCCGGGGCGAGCGCTGCCCTGTACAGTTTGATAGAAACGGCCAAGGCGAACAAGCTGGAGCCCTATCGATACTTGCGGTACATCTTTGAAAAGTTGCCATACGCCCAAAACGAATATGACTACAAAAAACTGCTGCCTCAATATATCGACAGGGAAGCTCTTGCCGAAAGTGCAACATGTGGGGTTATTTAAACGCTTACATAAGAATGCCAAGTAATTTTATATTGTAAAAATACTGCTTGACTGACAGTAACATAACAATTACTTACTTTTATAGTCATTCAACGCGGTATTAGCTACTGTCGAGGTGGTGGGTTTACAGGCTTTACCTTATACGGAGATACTGCAGATGGAGATGTTATGCATATACAATTATTATGCACTATGAGTCGTACACGGAAGTAATTTACCCGAATTACTATATTTCTCACACACCTTTTATGTCTGCAGCTACATTCTCATTTCTCCTGGCTCATTATACCGTCTTTCCTTTCTAAGAAACCTTTTCAATTATGGTGTCTTAAAGTAAACCTTTTAGATATTAGATTTTTCAATTCAATTAGTTGTGACATGCAGTAATCTAATAATGATTCAAGTATTACATTCTACTTGCGGGGCTTCTACATTTAATATCTAATTTACCAAGAATTATATTTATCCTATTACTTGGAGTACTTTTAGTTTCTATAGTTGACTCTTCGCAGTTTAGTAATAATGAACAATTCAAGTACTCAGCATGAATTAAATCTATAAGTAAACTAAACGTACCAACAGTATTCGTTATCTCTCTTTCTTTATTAAAACCTCTATTATGATAATCCATTATGGTAAATGCTTTAATTATACCTATAAATGAATCTCCAGTCCCGTTATTCGTCTTATAATTAGTTTCGGTAATAAGAGATATATTATGCGCATTATTTTCTAAATTGTTGTTTCTTGTACTAATATGATTATCGTTAGGAATGGTACTTTTAAAGTTATTGGTAATATTGTTGGTACCATTAGTATTACTTTTAATTTCCTGGCTCTCCATCATTAACTGGATTATATTGTTGGAATTCATATTATGTACAATATTACTGTGATTAATAGTGATGATACTGTTAAAGAATTGTGAGTTAAATTTGCTATTACATATGGTTAAATCAGCGTTAAGTATATTAAGAGAGGTATGATTTAGGAAACTGCTCTGTATAATAATAGGATATAAGCTATTTCCCTGATTAATGTGAGGATTGTATAAGTTGGTGGTATTATTAATAGTTTCACTGCTAATGTTGTCTTCTATGAGTGTATTGCTGGTGGTGGTTGTTGGATTGTTATGGGATAGGAAATTGCTCAGTATAATAGGATATAAGTTATTTTCCCGTTTATTGTATCTGTTATCTATAGTGGTGGAGAGACTGTTAGTGGTACCAGGAGGAGAGGCTTGTAGCTCCGAGAGTAAGTTGTTAGTGGCTATAGGATTGGTATGAGATAGGAAATTGCTCTGTATAATAGTTTGTACATTATTTTCCTGTTCGTTGTAACTGTTGTATATGCCGGTACTATTATAGTTTTCACGGGTAATGTGGTTTTCTATGAGTAAATTACTGTTAGTGGTGGGACTAGGTGAGGTAAGGTTTAGAAAATGGCTCTGTATAATAGGATGTAAGGAATTTTCCTTTCTATTATGATCGTTATCTATGATTGCGGAGATGGTGTTATTGGAGCCGGGAGTAGATGTTTGAAGCTCCATGTGTATGTGGTTGGTTGTTGGATTGGTATGAGATGGGAAATTGCTCTGTATAATAGAATGTTGATTATTTTCCTGTCTATTGTAATTGTACCGTAGTTTAGTCAGCTTATCAACAATTACCGAATCCATTATAGGGTACTTAGATTTCATGAATCTTCGGATGTCATTAGTATATTGCTTTAAGAAAGTTCTTATGTCGGCATTACTTTGGAGACGAATCAATTGGAGAACGTTAACAATATTCTTCCATTCTTCTTTTTTACTTAGAGACTCTATGATTGTGTCGTAGTCAGGTAATTCAAACTTAAATCTTGACCATAGTTCAGCGGGATTAAACGCCCATAGTTGTTCAGGATGACATATGCCCATAGATTTCAGTCGCCTTCGTTTTAGACGATTTTCTAATCGATATATTAATCCGGTTTCAGCGGCATGGATTGATTGTGATATCTCCTCGTCACTGTTATCGTATTTTTCCTCATCATCATCATATTCAGGGGTATCGCTTTTCATATAATCAATAAATTCTTTGAATCTATCATCGGGTAAGTCGGTTTCTTTGTCATCTTCGTTTGCCTGGTTATCATTATCATCAATATCTAGCCCGTAGATATATTCGACTGTTGATGAACTTGACTTATGGCTGCCTCTATAGGTAGTGTCGAGTCCGGTCATTAAGCACTTTCCGTCGCGTATTACATTTTTCTTGCTTACGGTATTAACTACTCTTGGTTCTTGTCTAAGCCACTTTATATGTAGATCGTCCTTTTTCTCCATAAAGTAAAAGAAGGTGCCAGTATCAGCATGTTCAAGATAAAAATCAATGGCAACTTCTATTTTTTTTGTGTAGCTTACTGAATACAGCTGATGAGCACTTATTTTTCGGTAGGGCGTAATCATGTAATTAGCCTTATTGTGCTCATCACACCAATAATTGTATTGATAACAAAAATTGTCAATTACTTTTTTAAGTATGCCGATTACTTCCGTATGGAATAGGGTAGAATGAAGAGCGGGATTATAACGAAACCATAAATAATGCCAATTCTTAGCTAAATAGATTCTATTGCCTGTTTTTATATGTTCATAATAAACAGCGTTCCAGCCCCTCTCTTTATGAAAACAATCATAATCATTTTTTTGATAGGGCCACCAGGGATAAGGCGAAACGGAAAAGCCACCTACAGCTGGTATCGGTTTTGAGTCGCCTTTCCGGCCATGAAGGGTGTAATCTTCGATCTGTAGTGGCGTAGTTAAGTCGATTATTTCAGGAGCTAAATTATTTAGCGGGGTGCGTACCTCTATTTGGTCGTAAGATACCCTTGTGTTTTCCGTTATCCATCTTCTGTCTTGTAAACTTCTCATATCAAAAAAACTGTCTGTATACTCCTCATATAAATTCAGCCGCTCTATATATCACAGCCGTTTCTGACTGCATCTTTATCTAATATTTCTGTGGTCTAACTGATAGACTCTACTCCATGTCCATTATTTAGATGTTTTAGAATGATTGCTCTGGACTTCGCCGATATGCAAATATAATCTTTTTTTGCGGCTTGCTTAATTTTTTTATAATGCTCCTCATCTACTCGAAAGCTAATGACGTGCTGTAGTTTTGACATTTTGCAAAATCTCCTTTTTTGATTCAAGTATACATAACATCTATATAAATACAATTCATATCATAGAAATATTTCGCAGTTCTTGATATTTTAAAAGTACTGAGTCTTTTGGGTACGAATAAAGACTCAATACTCTTAAGCTACTTTACGATATTATGGCCTCTATTGGCTACCATTGGTTATCATCTCTTTTATACTGATAATTTAGAACCCTTGTGAGTAGGTGGACCAAATCATGAGGGTGCTTGACTCCCATTTTTAGTAAATCCCTTGTTTTTATCGTTACCACATACTGTCTGGGGTCGTCATACCGGTTTACATAGTCTAGCGAAATGACGGCTTTCTTGACATAGGCTGATGCATATAGGGATTCACTGTTGATTTGAACACATGGCACTGCGGCATCCTTGCTGTTCTTATAAAAGTTATACTGTGTACAGAATATTTCAAGTGCTGTCCTTACAATTACATTTAGTTCATGTAGTGATATTGTAGTTCTTTTTGGGCAAGAGCGAATCCATATATAATGGTGATTCCATGCCACGTAGGTTTCGTTCATAGAAATATTATTGACATACAGAACTTGAGACCAATCTTTCTCTTTATAGTAGCATTGGTAAGCCGGCCCGTTTTTACGTTGCTCCAATATATATGGCTCAACTGTTATGCCGCCTATTGTTTCAATATACTGACCATCCCTTCGTCCATAGAGTGTATATCCTTCTAGGCAGACAGGCCGAAACAAATCAATAATGCTATGGGTTAAATGTCCAATTTCCACTTTCAGTTCGAGGCCTTCAAATGCCGCTGTACCATTTACTAAACACTGACTTCTCATGTTTACCTTACTCCTTTTCTTTATTTACAACTAATTTATATAAAATATAAATTGACAGAATTGATGAAGCTAACTGACTCTATACTGACCATATCAGATCGTAAGCACTGTGTCAATAGTCCTAAAAAAAAATCATTACTCGCGATGGTACTCCTATTTCAATTATTCCGCTGGTGGCTTTCTCATTTGAGTTACCCCGACTTTTCATGTCCTTTTTACTCCAGTTCTTTTTTTTTACGTATTTATATAAGGCTCCTATTCCATTCACAGAACCAACGATCAATAGATGCAAATCCTTACTCTTAGTGAACATAGCAGATCATAAAATCCGTGTCAATAGTCGAAACTAAAACATTTAAAATTTATTTTCTTTGCTCCACTCTAATCAGTATGTATAGATTATAGTAATGCTTGACTTATACTTAAAAATATAATCTACCGTATTTTCTTAAAAGAGTCGTAAACGACATAAATAGCTCCAATATTCCGGATGACCTTGATTTTGACTATTATATCAAGAAGGCACTGGAGCTAGTAGATTCAGTAGAGGGTCTGAAGTAAAAAAGGTATATTCGGCTTCAATAGTATATACAGGCAGAGACTGTAATAATCTATTTGAACACCAAGTCTCAGCTTTCAATTAATCTGGTGTCATAAACTTTCATGTATACCATAATTTCTGCTTATTTTGCCCCTTCCTTGAGCTTTTAGGGGAGGATACAATAGGAAATCCCATCTGAGCAGTTTAGTGATAGAATTTCCTCTTTCCACGCGCCAGGAGAATAATAGAAGTTTTGAATTTTTAGATTTAATATTCTCTCAGCCTCTACCTCCGGAATACGCAGCTCTAAAAGTGGAGTCAATGAGAAAAGCAATAACCTCTGACCTGACACAAAAGGTAGCTGAGGTTATAACTGACACATTATGCAGCGGAGGGTATTTCGTGGTTGCCGGAATCAGAGGAATACGCATCTGCTCCCTGACTTACCTCTTGAAGTTTTCTATCATTCCCGTATACATCCCATCCCTTGTGTCTGTCCCGTGCAAATACTTCGAGCCTGTTCAGTATTGGGTACATTTTCTCTATCTGTTCTCTAACTATTTGAGGTTTCTTGCTATGTTCTTCTCTTGGTGCCATGATTACCGATACTGGCCTGTCTGCTGGAGCTGGCGTACCAATATTGCCCTTAGTTGCCAATAAAATTAGCTCGTGTTGCTGGCGATAGTAATAACCGGTACCTTTAGACTCTTTTACCCATACGGCGCAAGTCTTAAAAATAAACCCCCATGAACTTATAACTGTTAAAGCGTCAGCAAGGGAGGATGATGGACACCACATAAACAATACACAATCGGTATCTGATGGTATTGTCATGTTGCAGATGTCTTGCAGGTCCATAGTGGGGTAATGGTTTTCAATCTCTCTATTTAGCGTCCCTGAATAATGACGTTTCCAGGGTGGATCTGCATATATGACTTGATACTTCTTATCCTTCGGGAATGCCATCGGCTCAGGTGTGATAAGCTTTGCATACCGTTCTCGACGCTCTTCTTCTCTTATAGATAGGTTAACCTTTTTCCCTTCAAAAGCCTTATCGACTATTTCCCCGATCTTGTTTGGTGTTAGTTCAGCAAGTTTAACAATGTCTTTCTTAGTCGCTAATAGGTTTCCAGAGAGAATACGCTCCTTGACATCGGGTACTATATTGGCAATGTGGTCTACAGCCGAAGCATAGGTAGAAGCGTTCTGAATAGTCTTTGGTGATACGCGCTGCTCCTCGGCAATTTTCTCTTTTGTACGCATAGGAGCTAATGGTGTAACTTTTACCCCGTTAGCTTTTGTGTGTTGGTTCTTTCCTTCATGGCCCACAGGTGCTCCTACTGGCTTGCGTTCCTGCTGAAGTCGCTTGCCTAACAAGTACGTCCTTTGTTCATCTGTGAGGTTCCGTCGGTTGAGCTGGTTGTCGAGTACCCATGCTATAGCTTCATGACGGCTATTGAACTTCATCTCTAACGTTTCAAATGGTATACCTAAGAGGATGCAGATGTCGTACCGGTTATGGCCGTCGATAATAACCCCTTGCCACGTCACAAGCTTATCCCTGCAACCCTCGCGAACAAGGCTCTTCATAAGTCCTTCATGTTCCTCTGGCCTTAAGTTGGGTATAATGTCTCGAATTTCAGGATCTACTGTTAAATTCACCATTTCCTCCCATAAAGAGTAGCCATATTGTTCTCAATCATCATAAAGTAATCTCTCGCCCGGAATTACTAATCCGTATAGTAAAACGACACAAATAACTCTTCAAACGTGATGATAAGCCATTAACCGGTACATAATGTCGCCTTACGGATGCACGGATTAGTAATTCTCATATAACCTCCCTAAGCTGCCTCTTTAAATTTGCTTAGAGTCTTGATTGATTTTTCTACCTGTGAAAATAGTGGTATTGACCGCTCACTAAATCCCATAAGGTTATCCAGTACCTCGTCACTTGTAGTCTCAGTCATTAACTTAGGATTAGCTTCAAGATCAGCTACCATATCCACCAAGTCATTCATATATCGTTCAGCCCCCAAAATCAATGTCTTTACTTTTTTCAATAAGTTAATCTGTGTGTAGTCTCCTGTAACCGGTTTATCCTTAATCTCCCTATGTACTGTTTCTATTGAGAAATCCTCATTAGCCGCTTCCTCCAACTTTTCAGGAGCCTTTTTGAATATCTGCATAGCTTTACATGCGGTACGGTAGGAAACACCAGCTTTTCTGGCTGCTATTTCTAATGATTTACCGTTCTCGTTGGTTGCAGAATTGTTAGTGAGGTGCATTTTGCCCCCTAAGGATTCAGGTTCGGCTTCCAAGGTTGCATCTGTATCATCCAACGTTTCAGATAAACCGGCTAATTGTGCTTG
>JADFXO010000182.1 GCA_015233485.1 Nitrospirota bacterium | reverse complement strand
ATGAGCATGTGCCAGAAATAAAGGACAGTACCCTATACTACAATCCAGACAAATGTAAGCCGTCATGGGATATGTCAAAAGTAAAAGCGATCATAAAAATCGGGCATCACAGATTTTGTGAAGAGGAGAGGGGTTAGATGACAAAAGATGCTAAGGTTTTAATAGGGTATGCAATCGCTTGTGTGATACTACTGATAATCGCATTTTGTGGAAACCGCGTAAAGGCCGCCACTTTTGCATTAGGTAGCGCAACGACAACCGGGGCTATCTCACCAGTAATAGTTGTTCCGGGAGGGGATTCTCAAATCCCCGCTTATACGGCATGGTGGTGTGACGTCGAACCAAACGCCAATACGACAGCAGCGGTAGTACGGATAGAGGGCAGCGCCCATAGTGCAGTGTTTGACCCCGCCGGCATGTTTACGATTACATGCACAAACACTCAGCTTACGGTTGGGAAATGTTCGGGAGGAGGGACAGGACTCCCCGTCTCTCTGATGAGGGCAAATATCACGACGTTAACTGATAATGGGTCCCCGGGTTCAATCTCGGTATCCTGTTCCGGGGGATATTAATAACAATTTATCGATGGAGGATAATATGCAAATTATACGGCCAGGATCCGTGTTATTTACCCACTACAATGGGTCTATTCTGTCCGAAGCAATAGAGCAGGTAGAGAAACTCGAAGTGAAGAGCGCATTCTATCCGTCCCATGCTTTGATATGTATAGATCAAGGCATTTGCGTGGAAGCGGCGGAAAAGGGTATCGCTGAATGTTCACCAGCGAAATATTATTACGACCCGAAGGAAACGGTTATCGCAAAAATTCCAAAGGGCCTGAATGCAGACAGTTTGTTTAAAATACGCACGTTTGCCATGGCTCACCTGGGAGACAATTACGATTACCTAGGATTGCTGCTCGGCATTCCAGTAGAGAGAGTCCTGGCGTGGCTCAAGCTGATGAACTCAAACGAGGGGCTCATGCTTCATCAGAGGAATTCATTTGTCTGCTCAGCGTTTGTAAGCGCCTGTCTTCAGGCAGCGTTTCCGACGTCTCCATTTTTCAAAAACAGGAATATCGAACAAGTGGATCCCGCTCAACTCTATCAGGCGTTTGAGTGGGAGGCGGAATAACGTGTTTAAAAGCTTATCACCCTTTGAACTACCAGAAAAAAACATGGCCATGTTCATTTTAGGCATAATAGCCGTCGTGGCCATGTTTAAATTGTCATCCACTGAAGCCGTTAATCTCGTCATCGGGGTTATCGGGGTCATCGGTGGCTTTATCGGGCATTCAACATTCAGTAGTAAAAATCCGGCCTCGCTGGATGAAACAAAAGCACCAAAGGAGTAATGTTTATGACGACATTCGAGATTATGTTCATGCTGATACAGGATATCCCTGTATTGTCCAACGCCGTTCATACGTTCTACGCAAAAACGGGAGCCACAACGGGGCAAAAGATAGCTGCCGTAGGTACCGTGATTACAGAAGGGCGCTCATTTGCAACTCAGGCCTCTACGGGTGGCACGTCTGCGACGCTGTCTACGATACAGCCCGTTGCTAATGCGATGATCAATGAGGCGGTAGCTATGGCGGAAAGTTCGGGAGCGGCCACTACCGTAACATCGACAGGGCCGGTAGCTATATCGCCGATGCCCGTCTGAGGAAAAGAAGAAGGGGGCCTTCGGGCCCCCTTCTTCTCTATTCAAAACGGAATTATATAGTTGACAAAGCATAATATCTGTGATATAATAAAGGTAGATAGGAGGAGGTACACGAAAATGAGATACGAACCGCCTAAATTTACTAAACTTAGTGATATGGCTTATATTGACGTATGCAGATTGACGGAGGATCAAGCAAGGATAATTCTTGAGTCTATCCGGTGGCCTGATGGTATCAAGTGTCCTAAGTGTGATAGTGAGAATATTACCAAACTTAAAACTGTTATAGCAAGAGACGGGTTGATTCAATGTAACACCTGCCGGAAACAGTTTACAGTTACGGTTGGTACGGTTATGGAAGATTCTCATATCACACTTAGGCAGTGGCTTCAGGCTTTCCATTCTATGAGTGCTCATAAGAAAGGGGTATCGGCTTTACAACTTCAAAGAGATTTAGGATTAAAAGCGTATCCTTCAGCCTGGCACTTAGCGCATAGAATCAGAGAGGCTATGAAATGTGATCCAATAGCAGGTGCATTAGGCGGTATCGTAGAAGTTGACGAAACATACGTAGGTGGTAAGCCACGGAAAGGCGACGATAAACCACGCAAGAGAGGTAGGGGAACTAAAAAGGCTCCAGTAATGTTGATGGTTGAACGGGAAGGTAAAGCCGTTTCTAAGCCAGTCGAAAGCATTGATGGACATACGCTGAAAACCGCTATCAGGGAAACCGTGGACAAAGAATCAACGATAATGACAGACGAACTCACAAGTTATAGTGGTATCGGTAATGACTTCACGGGTGGACACAAGACGGTTAATCATAGTGAAGGACAATACGTCAACGGCGATGCAAGTACAAATACCGCCGAATCGTATTTTGCTCTACTTAAACGTGGTGTTTATGGCACATTTCATCATATCAGTAAGAAGCATTTAGGAAGATACTGCAACGAATTTAGTTTTAGATGGGATAACCGGGGTACATCAGATGGGCAAAGAGCCGAGAATGTTGTTAAGGGCATCGTGGGTAAGAAATTGAGTTATGACAATTTAGTAAAGAAATATGTGTAGAAACATCTTAATTATTGAATTCAAATCAATAACGTGCAATAATTGTAATTATTAATAAAGTGAGATTATTAAATAATTATGACAGAAAGTAATATTATTAAAAACATTTTTTGTAATCGAAATAACCTGCATACTGAAGCAGATGTTGAATCTCTATTCATTGACCGGCTTATTGCCAAACTTCGGTATCCAGATAATAAAGTCCGGCGTAAAAACTCACTTGAAAGTTTTCAAGTTGGTAAGGGGTCTAAGAAGGAATTATATAGACCTGATTATGTTCTTTTGAATAAAGAAAAAAAGCCGATTATTGTTATTGATGCAAAATCACCAACAGAGAACCCAAACTCTTATTTATATCAAGTTTCAGGCTATGCACTGGCATTAAATCAAAAATACGCAGGTGAAAATCCCGTACAATTCACAGTTCTTAGTAATGGTATCATTACCTTTATCTATCAATGGGACGAGGAGAAACCAATTTTGAAATTATCATTTGCTGATTTTGAGGAGGACAATAATACCTTTGTCCGGTTGCGTGGCCTTCTTTCTTATGGCGCATTTGATATATTAAAAAGAACATCGGCAGTTTTTGTTTTTGAACGCCCTCCATTAGATGAAGTTATTCGTGCGTTTGATAGTTGCCATCAAACGATCTGGAAAAAAGAAAAGAAAGGCCCAACAGATGCTTTCTTTGAGTTCGCTAAGATTATGTTCGTGAAACTACGTGAAGACCATCGGATTTCTCGAATGATTGTTCAAAAGAAAGAACTTGTACCCGCCGATTTCAATTTTAGTGTTGCATGGATTCAGGAACAGGTGAAAAATGAAATAGATGAAAATCCAGTAAAGAATATTCTATTCCCCAAAATTCGTGATCTATTGGAAGAACAAATCAGAAAAGGTGAGAAAAAACGTATTTTCCAAACTGATGAAACTTTAAATTTAGGGCTTAGCACGATCATAGAAGTTGTTCGTAACCTGGAGCATATGAATTTACACGGTATTGATGAAGATTTGAATGGACGAATGTTTGAAACCTTTTTAAATGCGACAGTGCGAGGCAAGGAGCTAGGACAGTTTTTTACACCACGTAGTATAGTAAAATACATGACTCATTGTGCAGATCTCACAGCAACACGATCATTTTTACCAAAAGTCATAGATGGCTGTTGTGGAAGCGGGGGGTTTCTTATCGAAGCAATGGCTGTTCTTGTGCATCAAATAGACGGTATGACGCATCTATCAGACAAGGAACGTGATAAACTCAAACATCAGTTGTTTCATCAACATCTTTGGGGAGTAGATGCAAACGAATCAATTACGAGGATTGCTCGCCTAAATATGTATCTTCATGGAGACGGTGGAAGTAAAATATTCACTGCTGATTTCCTTGACAAAACATTAACGCCAGATAGAGGATGGGAGCCAGAACGACAAAATGAATATGAAGAATTGCGGTCATATATGCTTGATAATGAGATGTTATTTGATGTAGTTCTTACAAATCCTCCGTTCAGTATGTCATATAAATCAAGCGATCCTCATGCTTCGCGCGTTTTATCACAGTATGATATTGCGAAAACCAAATCGGGGAAACCTGCAAATTCTGCAAAGTCTAATATTCTCTTCTTAGAACGGTTTGGAGATTTACTTAAGAGTGGGGGTGAACTAATCACTGTCATAGACAATAGTGTTCTAAATGGAGACGATAGTCAAGAAATCCGTAATTTCATTCTCGAACGATTTATTATCATACAAGTTGTTGCGTTACCATTCAATACATTCTTCCGTGCTCAAGCAAATGTTCAAACATCTATTCTACACCTCAAACGTAAGGAATCTGGGGAAGCGCAGTGTGATATTTTTATGGCCATTCTGAATAATATTGGACACGATGATCACCAGAGATCAACACCTAACCGCGATAATATACCAAGATTACAAGAATTATTTTTAAATTGGAAAACTATGGGTAAATTGGAGATAGTCATCGAACCAAACGCCGTAACTGACGAAACTTTAGGTTGCCCATTTCAAGTGTTTGTTTTGCCCTCAAAAGATTTGTCACCTAAAAGACTTGATGCATTCTACTATGCCCCGGAATTAAAACAGCTACGAAATAGATTAAAATCTCTTGAATTAAGCGGTACCGTGGAAATATTAAAAGGAAGCGACTTCACTATTATACCTTCTATACGCGCAGCGGAATACCAAGAACTATTAAGCACGGGGGAACGGCTACGATATTTTGAAATCGGGGATGTAACACAAGACGGAGCAATCACCACCCATGATGTAGGCACCATTGATGAGCTTCCTACAAGAGCACGCCTGCGAGTAAATACAAATGATGTTGTTTTTGCTAAAAACAATAGTTCCCGTGGTACAACCGTAATTATTCCTGATGAGTTTAACGGGCAAGTTGTTACAACTGGTTTTATTGGAATTCGGCCACGAGATAGAGAAGATGCATTGCTTTTATGGAGCGTTTTAGTTTCTGAAGTTATTAGAAAACAAATTTATTATTTAGCAATTACGGCTGTTCAACCTGAAATCCGTGAAGAGATATTTCGCAATGAGTTTCTAATCCCAATCCCAAAGGATGAAGAAAAAAGGAAACAACTTGTTGAAAATGCTAACCAGGTTATTACTCTTCAAAATAAGGTACGCCTCAAAGTACGAGAAGGCCGGGCAATGACTTCCAATGTTTTTGGGGAAGACTACCTTTAATAAAGACTTAATATTACAGGAGATTAAGTGCCTAAGCAAAAGAAGAAACAAGAACGTCTCAAGCCTATATCGCTCTGGCCCCTGAAGGCGGAGGAAGCGTTAAGGTTATTTATGCAGGTAAAGCCGGAGAAAACGGTAAAGACTTCAAAGAAGACATAGTGATTGAAATTCGTAACAGGTGCCTTTAACAATACCAATGGATATTATGCTTTGTCAACTATACAATTCCGAAGGCTTATGAAGAAGCGCGTATCTATGAAGGATGATATTAATGGAAGTGAGGAATGAGTGTAGAAGAATTAATCGATGAAATCAAAGGCCAACTCCGACCGGTAAATATTGTGAGTTTTTCCGGTGGGAAAGACTCGACGATGGTTTTGTCGCTCGTCATCGAGGCGCTTAAAGACCAGCCGGATAAACGGCTGATTGTATTAACTGCGGACACATTAATCGAAATCCCTTATTATGCCGAATATGTTCGGAGAATTACAGAGCGTCTCAGGGATTACTTTGCTACCTCGTTCCCCCAAGGAAGCGTCGTTGTAACTACTCCTGAGGTTAAACAACGTTTCTTTTATCGTACGTTAGGTCTGGGCTACCCTGCGCCGTTTATGAAATTCCGGTGGTGTACGGGCGGACTAAAAGTTGATCCAATATTCAATTTTCAGAAAACACTCAACGAAGATTATAAGGTTTTTATCGGAGTTCGGCAAGTAGAATCGAAAGAACGCGCCGAAAGATATAAAAAAAAGGACTTTTTGCCTAAACATTTTGCCCCGATTTTGTTTTTAGAAAATATTGCGGTCTGGGAATATTTGCTAATAGAGGAATGCGTCTGGGGTGGAGATCACAAGGAACTGATTGAAGTTTATCGATTTGCAAGTGACGAATGTATATACGGTTTGAAGGAGGGCGTCTGTGTTGGCAATGCTCGTTATGGGTGCTGGATATGCCCTCTACAGAGAAACAACCAACTCGATTTAATCGCTCATTATACGAAAGACAGTCGCTATCAACTGCTGAAATATTACAAAAATCAATATGCCCGAATGTCAGAAAATCCCGCTCATCGCTCGAATGTTCGGAGGAACGGAGAAAGCGGCCAAGGGCCTTTCATACTCAGCGCCCGTCAAATTCTCTTTCATGAGTTGCAAAAGCTTGAACAAATGACCGGTTGGACATTTTGTGATGCCGAACAGGAAGCGGCGATTTATGAAGCGTGGGAGAACGATGACGGTCTATATGAGATACCGGTGATTGACGATTTACAGTTATCATTATGGTAATAGGAGCCCGATTTGAAAAGGAAATTACAAATATTTCATTTTGATATTATTGCACAATGCCCACGGTGCGGGATGCCTGGTGTTGTAGCGAAAGATAAAGAGATTCGGTGTCATAACGGATGTTGCCGGTATTTTGAATTTACGCCTTGTCCGATTGAAAAAATAGTCGAGACACAGGAATCGACGATGGATGTAACTGGTAAGGGATATTATATATTCAAGTGCCTCGAACCTCATATTTATACATACAAATACGGATTCCTTGCGAAAATATGTAAGCGCCATATCTGCAAGCCGTACTCTCGCACGTTTAAAACCATCGAAGAGGCTAGGGCATGGCGAACGTCAGAGCTTCTCCGGATCGGTGCAGGAGAAGAACCGGATAAATATGTCAGGGAAAAGAAAACATACGGCGAAACCCGGGTTGATGCTTTTATATATCATTCGAGTAGTGGCATGTACCGGGTGAAGCTTCAGCCGAATAACGAAATAGGCCAAGTTAATAAGTCGAAATCGTTTCCCACTTTGGTCACCGCTCAGGAATGGCGGGATTCGGAGTATAAACTATTGAAGGAATTACAGGAGAGAAGAAATAATAGGAACAAAGGGGCCTGAAGGCCCCTTGCCTTTTTACCTTATTTAACTCGCCGACGTTGACACTGGTGAAACACCGCCTATTACAATAGGGGACTTGTCTATCCCCACAGGGTTTGGAGCTCTTTCCACTTTTGCAACCGCTTCGTCGATCATCAAATTTGCCATAGGCTGAATGGCAGATAGTGCTTCCGCCTGTCCGCCTTTAGATGCAGCTGTTGCTCTTGTAAGACCATTCGTTACTATTTGTCGTATGTCACCAACTTTTTGATCGGTTGTCACCCCGGTTTTCGAGTAGAAATCGTGTATTGTTTGTGAAATCGATGGTATTGCCTGTAGCAATAGTGCTACAATTTCTAAAAATGGCATAGTTACTCCTTTGGGCCTTTTTCTTCATCCGACGAAGCCGAATGTATATACGGTTTGAAGGAGGGCGTCTGTGTTGGCAATGCT
>JADFXO010000181.1 GCA_015233485.1 Nitrospirota bacterium | reverse complement strand
TACTGGACAGGTTGCGACAGCGTTTCAGACAACGGCACATGTACTGTAACGATGAGGTCAAACACTACTGTTAAGGTCAGATTCACAGGTTATCATAACGTCGTTTACAGCTTTCCTTATCTGCATACAGCGAATAGCGCGGCCGTTTATTGCGTTGTATCAAATTTCTCTACTGACAATGCCACTGGAAATGGTTTTACCGTTATGAGCAACGCGCAGCAGATACCAACCCAGACACCTTATGACCTCCCCGCAGCCTTTACAATTAAAAGAGGCAGGACAGCAAGGCTCACCTTTAATAATCAGCAGGTTGCCATCGATAATATGTCTGTGCTTACTCTCAGCGATTATAAACGTGTCAGCGACAATGCCACTACCGGCGATAATACAACTACCGACAATTCCACCACCTTCAGTATAGCAGGCGATACTTGTGTTAATTGCTCTTATGGGGCAAAAATCAGCTGGACATCTGCGTCAGCCACGATGACGTCTGGAATCGATTGCCGGAGCCTGGTGATGGCCTGTTTTCAGGGCACGACACTCCCCAAACGCAACCTGCTTGGCTACTTATGTTCCGACGACAGCATAAACGGCCCCGGCGGCCAACCAAATCTGATCGGTTATTAGCCGGAGTACCCAAGCCGCCAACGGCGGCAGCCCAAACGACAAGACGGGGGATTATCCCCTTCAACAGATAAAACATGTGCGAGAATACGGGGTGAAGGGGGATTATCCCCCTTCGTCTTTAATCCTTATCTTTTTAGTATTAGTCGTGGCCTATCCTGAAGGATTCGCATACCTTATTTGCTTCAACTATGAAGTCCCGGGCTACTGCTCCGTCCCTTATAACCGAAAGCACTTCGTCTGAGTGTATGCTGGCGGGATACCAGTTGTATGATTCCGTTATGACTGTGAAGTTGTCAAATACTGCAAACTTATGGTGCAAGGGCGAGTAAATGCTCTCGTGGTAGTAGATGAAGACGAGTTCCATCCAATTGTCCTTGAGCCGCTGGACTGGTTCCTTCAGGGGCCTCCACTTGTTTTTATCCCATGTTTCGGGCAGCGCCCCTGTATGGGCTATCATACCGTTGAGGATAATTTTCACGTGAACCCCACGGTTGCGGGCATTTATCAGGGCTGTGACTACATCTGTTTCGTGATAGTCGCCTGAGGCAACGCCGGTCATCCACCCTATGTCGAACATGGATACTATTATTGAGTGCCTGGCATTGTTTATCTCGGTTATTATTGCGTCCTGAGGACGGTAGTAATCTCTGAACGGGGTGTAGTAGCTGCCGAATGAATAGTAGAGATTGTATCTGCTTTCAGGAATTGCTTGTATTCTCTGAATGACGCCGCCCTTTATCGCACAATAGATATTTGCGTAGAGCGTGGCAAATTCCCTTGAATAATACACAAGGCCGTTTTCCCAGTTGCCGCCCCATAGGTGAAAGTGCAGGTTATATGAGCTTGAGTGAACTACCTCACCGTCGAAAATTATGAATTTCGTGTGCATACTGGCTATGCCGTGTGATGGGTCGCAGGGATTGTTTCTTACTATGCCGCAGACGGCAATCCCCGCTCGCCTCATTTTCGCGATATTCTCTGTGGCGTTCATCGTGCTCACAGCCGACCACTCGGCATAGCATTCAACCTCTACGCCCTTGTTTTTTGCATGAATCAGGTGTTCGGCTATGTGATAGTTGTCCGGGTCGAATATGGCCATATGAATATAGTGGCGGCCGCTACTGTCCTCTTCTTTTCGTTTAATTACCCAGTCAATGTGTCTGTGTAGTTCATGGATGGGGTGCTCGGCGCTCCATGTGTTTCCTCTTGTAAAATAAGGCCTTATCGGGAGATGCTCATACTCAAAAATTATTTTATTAAGGGCGTTTTGTACGTCTGCCTGATTAAGTTCATAGGTCTGGTACGTGTTAATGGTATTGAAATATGGGTCATTAAAATCGCCGGAGTCTACGCTACCCCTGTGAAAATCATCAAGTCCGGCGAATTTATAATCGTACTGTGAGGGAATCGATATGCCGTCTTTGTGGATTATATAGGAGAACTTGATATGGGTTATCCTGCCGTGCAATCCCTCGTATGGGAAAAGCGGGAGTTGATGGGTCTGCCATTTCTGCCAGTTGTCGCCCCAGTGTCCGCAATGGCAGGCGTTCATCAGATAATACTCTACGACATTGTCTTCCCTGAAGACCTTAAGCACGACGTGAAGGGCCTTGCCGTCTGCATAGTTGTCAAAGGCGAACCCTATACCGCCGGGAAAGTTCGATATCTTCCAGTTTTGAACGTTGCTAACGAAACGCCTGCCGCCTATCCACTTATAGCTTGGGTGGCAGTATTGCTCGGCAAATCCTTTTTCCATAGTTACCTTTGTATTTTATATGAGTAATTCAGACCCTTGTTATTGTGGATGTAACCACCCTCGTGAGATACGACACAGCAGTTGAAATAGTCGCATCCATAGTGGTAGTCGTGCAGTTCGATAGAGAAGTCTATATCGAATGCCCTTGCGCCGCTTATATCCGATGGTATCTCTTTTATGAAAAAATTGTTTCTGATGTTAAATACATGTTCCCAATCACCGCGTTCTGTTGCCGAAAATCCACAGTAAATTGTCATGTTATAGAGATATTGTTCGTTGGGAAAAACGACCATACACCTGTCGTGCAGGGCGCTGAAGAGGGGTTCGTCGCCTTCCACTATGTAAGAGAGAAAGTGTACTTCCAGCTTTTGAGGCCTGTCGTCGATTTGGCGAAAATAGAACCCCGAGTCAAAGGATACGTTGTATATCTGTTTTTTCAGGAAGCCAAGATGCTCAAGTTTCCACCTTTCATAAAAGTATGCCTCTACGGCGACATTTATCCTGTTCCTGACATAATTGTGCATATCTTCAATCGAACCGCCATAGCGCGGCAGGGCAAGAACCTCCTCGTCCTGGGAAAAACTTATCGGGGGGATGCCTTTTTTTAACAGCATATAGTTCAAAAAACACTTGCCGACGCGCCCGTTTGAATCCCAAAACGGGTGAATGGCGATGAACATGTAATATGAACGCGATAAGTCATAAATAAAGGGGTCAAGGTTATGAAAGCTCTGGCTGGTTTCCCACAGCACATACTGGAGGTCTTTGACTTCTCTGTCGAAGTTGCTGTTGTCAAACGTAACGCCATTTTTGTCGGGGAAATCGAACGGCCTGAAACTCCCCGCGTTAGGTACGGTTTCCCTGGACATCGTCAGATGGATTTTTTTTAACAGCTCAAGGCCGATCTCGGTAAAGGTATGAAGGGACGAGAATGTCTCTTTGTACATTTCCAGGAAGTTTTTATTTCCGATAACTTTTAGCTCCTGGGGGGACAGCGCGTCCTCATGCCCGACCGTGCCTTTCATGATGGTCATGGAGGAGCAGCCCAGGTGCAGGAATAACTTCTGAAATATGGCGGTATTGACATTCCACGCGGTCTCCTCTCCCATTATCTTAAAATAGTGGTTTAAATCAAGCCGTATGGGAGGTGTTACGACGGGTGTGTTTTCCTCTGCGTTTCGGCCTAGTATATCGCAGAGCTCCTGTATTATGTGGAGTGAATTCATTGAGGCGGCGTCTTTGTTGGAAAAATCAATAAGCCCTTTTATTTTCTCTGAGTATTTGTTAAACCTCTCGGTAAGCAGCAGGTGCAAATGTTCCGCGTGCTCTTTTTTTAACGCGCCGAAGGCGTTTAACAAATCTATGTTTACACCGTATCCCCTGTATCCTAAGGAGTTGATGACGTCGCATTTTCTGTCGATTTCCGAGATGGTATGGTCGTAGAGTTCCTTGTTGTAGTGCCATTTCATGTAGTAATACAGGAGATTTTCGGTATCGGGGGCATCCTGATACTCCAGTTCGCCAAGTTCACGCAGTATGTGATGAAACTTTCCCTTCAGTGTGTCGAAAATTGTCTGGCAGTGGTGGTCCCACTGGTATGCCAATACGAAATGTCCTGCTCTATGCGGCATTAATCTCTACCTCTCACTTTGTATGTATGTTATTCGATGACGGCATAGACCCCTATGTGGTCGCTAAGAGATGGATCTTTGAGAATAAGTTCCGCGTGGTGTACCTTGACACTACCCCTGGCCATGATATAGTCAATTCTGGTATAGGGATCTGCCGAGTTAGGAAACGTGTTCCCACCGGTCTTATGACACGCCCTGTAGGCGTCCGTGAATCCTTGCTCCCTGAGATATGTTATGACAGGCGAGTCTTCAATGTCGTTAAAGTCACCCGCGACAATGGTACAATAGACGCTGTCTCCATATATGGAATCAAGGGATTTTAATAGTTTCTCTGCCTGGGCACGGCGGACATTAGGGTCACTGCTGTGGTCAAGGTGTACGGAGGCAAAGACAAACCTTCGTCCATATATTTCTACTTCGGCAGCGGCTGCAAAACGCTCCATCAGGGGGCGCAGTCCCGCTGCGAGGCCATTATTCAGGTCGATTGTCTGAGGATTTTTCATGGAATACCTCGACGACACGGCTACCCCTTCCGGATACTTATCCATAAACAGGTGGCAGTAGCTATAGTGGGTTCTATAGTAATATCCTGTTGTTTTTGTCATTAACACAGCGATTTGGGCACTGGTTTCCCCGATACCCGCCCCGTTTATGACCTCCTGATAGACGCAGATATCAGGGTCATTGGCACTGAGTTCGCCGGCTATTTGCCTGAAACGCTGTATGTCGTTGTCGTGCGTTCCGTGGAGGTTGAACGAGCAGATTCGGACAATTTTCGGATTTAAGGCGCGATATTTCTGGAAATCCTCTTCCGTTAGTATGCCTGTCAGGGAGTTTTTTGTAAATCTGTCATTAATCCTGTAAACGTATTCCTTTACGCAGTGATACTCCTTCGCGATGGTTTCAGCGGGTGTGCCTGACCGCAGAAGGCGGATCATCTCAAGACGCCGCAGAACGGGGTCTTCCATGTTCATATTATCCAGCCAGTGCCGGATGTTCGAGCCTGAGAGAATGCCATATACGCCGCTTTGAGAGAATGCCGAATTGACCCTGTACAGATATTGCACATCGGTGTGGAACTCGGCGGCAATCTTTTCGGGCGGCATTGCCGTGCGCAGAAGGCGGATCATCTCAAGACGCCGCAGGACATCGTCGTCGCGGTTGAGTATATCAATCCATTGAGCGGAGCCGAGTTCTCTGTCCAATTCGATGCCGACTCCCTGTGCGCTCATAGCTATCCACATCTCGCTTAATTCCTTCGCCAGCACATTGTCACCTTCGATAATCTTTCTCAATTGAAGACGGAAGGACGCACGGGCGTCATCGTCGAATGGCAATTCGGCGGCTTGCTGCATAGCGTCTTTCAGGGATTGGCGTTGTTTAAGCTTAGGCCTGAGCTTTCCCATGATGGCCTTTGCCCACATAAAGGCCTGTGCATCAATAGGTACGGCGGGCACGGCGGGTACAGCCGCTGGCGCGGCCTTCTCTGCCGGCGGCTGAAGTAGGTATGGTATAAAAGGCATGAGAAAGCTAGTGATACCGTATAGCAAAGTCTTGACGTCCAAATGC
The DNA here is from genome assembly GCA_015233485.1 of Nitrospirota bacterium. GTDB lineage: Bacteria > Nitrospirota > Thermodesulfovibrionia > Thermodesulfovibrionales > Magnetobacteriaceae > Magnetominusculus. The sequence goes on along the minus strand of JADFXO010000181.1, from coordinate 2,226 downwards.
CCCCCGGCGTACTATTTTAAGGTTGAGTAATTTTGACTTCACTATAGTACCAGAAACCCTTCTTTTTATTCAATAGCAATTTATGCCATAACGTGTTAAATTTATACATGTGTATGTGAGGGGACACTTTATCATGTGGAAACAAAGGATTGCGCTGGTGTCTGCCTGTCAGGCGTCTTTGGCCATGTCCGCCGTGTATTTTACCGACTTGTTTCTGCCTGTTTGTTTGGCCTGGTAGAGGGCGGTGTCGGCGAATTTGACCGCCTCAAAGAAATTGTCCGAGTCTGTCGGGAACTCGCTGATTCCCATGCTGATTGTCTTTTTCAGGGTGGTTGAGCCTATTGATATTTGGGTGTTTTCAACCTTTTTCCTAATACCTTCAGCCATTTTTTCTATGGAGCCTCCATTTTCCACATCGGGGAGTATCATTATAAACTCCTCGCCGCCGTACCTCACACGGATGTCTGAGTCTCTTATGCTGCCCCTTAGGACTTCGGCTATGGTTTTTAATACGGTGTCGCCGGCGTCGTGTCCGTATGTGTCGTTTACCGACTTAAAGAAATCGATATCGCACATGAAAATTGCAAGGGTGGTTTTTCTCCTCAGCACGCCGGATACGATGATCTCAACATATTGTTCTAAGTGCCGTCTGTTCTTAAGTCCTGTTAGGGCGTCGGTGGTGGAGAGTTCTTTGAGTTCGTTTTGCAGTTTTTTCGCCCCTATTGCTGACAGAGACGCATCAATGTAGTGCAGGGCGGTGGAGATTTTTGTCGTAATCGAGTTCATATCGTTTTCGTCCGCCTTATCAAAGATAAGCTGAACAACCGCAACTGAGTGTCCATGTATAAACAAGGGGACGCAGTAATAACCTTTTTCAGCGGGACACAAAAACAGCCTGCAGATGTCCGCGTACTCGGCAGAGGAAATATGGTGGCCTGTTTGCAGCGCACGGCATTGTTGACGGTTTGTAAGGATCTCCTTATTACACAAGATGGGGGTATCTTGTGGGATTCTGTGAGTTGCCGACATCAGGGTTTTTTCCCTGACGGTGTATATAGTGAAATTGTTTATAGAGATTTTTTGTTCTAAGACGGCCGCAAGCCTAAAAAATACGTCTTCCACTTTGGTGTCTTCCTCGATGATTTGTTTGAATGAATTGATATTGATGAACCATTCGGTAAACGACTTAAATTGCCTGAAGAGTTCCCCAATCTCGCCTTTTTCGCCGACGTGCAACAGTTCGCCTGCAATCGTAATGCCCCCGGCCGATATTTGACGTATGTACGAGATGATCATCTTTATTGGCTCCATTATCGACCGGTAGAGTCTCAAAAGATACAGCGACAACAACAGGCACGCCATAAATAGGGAAACTGTCATCGCGGTTACCGAATACTTTACGATTCTAAACGTAAAATCATCCTTTTTTAACTGCATCTGTTTTGAATTTACCAATGAAAATTCACCAAATATGACAATCATGTCAGTTATTTCCTTGTCTATATCCTGTATTCTTTTGAGAATCATGTCTATATCGGCCTCGTCTTTGGGCGCCTTCGATTTCAACGTTATCAGATTTTCAAACTGCTCACCTATTGACTTGGCCTTCTTCTTTGCCTCTGCGATGAAGGATTTTCTATCTTCCGATACTCCCGTAACGTTTATCTGGTCAAAGACGAATCTGACGTCGTTTGAGGAATCCCTTACATAGCCGCCTTCGGACAGGGCGTTTAGAAATTCATTAACCTCTTCGAGTCTGTTACGGCCTTTTTCGATCTGCTGTTGAACTATATAGTGGTCTTTGAAGAGGGCAATGTCGTGTGCCGAGATGTTTACACCCCGAATTTTTCTCGTGATTATCTGTGAGACCTTGTCCTGTCTGGATATTTTCTCAATTGCAGAGGAGTTATAGTTGAACGATGCCAGGTTGAACATTCCAATTGCCGCGAGGATAAAAAACCAGAGGAGCGTGCCCAAGTAAAATAGTAAAAGCCGCCATTTCACCTCTAAGTTCCTGAACACGATTATGTCGACGAACAGATTTATAAGCCTGAGGAGTCTATTGAGCGGATGGTTTCTTTTTATATCCATCGTATCCCCCAGGATAACGTATTTATTCTATCCCTGTCAATCCCAAGCTCCGATATAGGAATTTGCACCTATCGATAAAAAGGGTTTTTGAGAGCATTTTTGTCATTTATAATGCTGTCAATCCTTTGTTATGCA
>JADFXO010000180.1 GCA_015233485.1 Nitrospirota bacterium | reverse complement strand
AAATGAAATGCACTTTTTATCATTTGTGTATGATTGAAAAGGAAACCCAATTATAGAAAAGTTAGAAGCTTTAAACTATTTTGAGAGTTATAACAATTTTAGTGATGTTATAACGACTTGGCTCGCCCTGTTAGAAAAATACACATGGGCGGTCCCCAGTGATACAAGATATAAGTTTTCTGATGTATCCTTATTTGACCATTTAAGATCATCTGCTGCGTTTGCGGCATGTTTGTACGAGTACCATTATCAAACTTTAAGTAAAACAAAAGGTTTGACGCTTAAAAATGAACTTCTTTTTATAGGTGGGGATTTCTCTGGGATTCAAAATTACATATTTGAGATAACAAACATAAGCTCTGGGGGGGCCGCTAAAAGATTACGTGCAAGATCGTTTTTTGTATCGATGTTTTCAGAAGTCGTAATTCATAATATTTTACATTCATTAGAGCTGCCCTTTGTGTGTAATCTTTATTCAGTCGCTGGCAAATTCGTCTTGGTAGCTCCTAATATTAAAGAAATTAAGGAACAATTAAATTTGACAAAAGAGGAAATTGAAAATTATATACACGACAAATATTTTAGTCAATTTTCTTTTCTTATGGATTCATTAGAAGTGGAAAAGTACAAAACAAGTATAAAAATTGCTAACCCTTCAATAAATAAAAAAGATATAAATCTGATTTATAGTAACTTTTTTAGCTTTTCTGAAGGGCTATTTCATAGATTAGAAACTCAAAAGCTTCAAAAATCAAAATCAGTACTTCTGTCCAAAAGCAAATCGTGGAAGAATGGAGCATTTAAAGCAGATGCGTATTATGAGCGATATAGAAGTAATGACGGAGTTTCAGATTGTAAGATATGTGGAAAGGGGCCTGGAGAACGAACTGATAAAAATGAAAATAATGAAGATGTAAGAGTATGTTGTAACTGCGATAGAGACAAAGAAATAATCGGCAAAAAACTCCCTAAGACAAAATATATCGGCTTTGGAAAAACAAAAGAAGCCTGTGATATTTCTTTCTTTGAAGACACCGACCAGTCGTGTTATTACATTGATTTAATCAAAGAGGATGATAAGTTTGATATAAACGATTATTATATTATGTACAGGCTAAATAGTAAGGAAGATATAATCGAACCTAAAATTCTCAACAAATACTACGCAAACTATACACCCGTCGATGATTATAATAATACAAAAGATTTTTCTGCCATTGCGAAACTTTCTCTTTGGAATAAGAATGACGATGGAGATAATGTTAATATACGTTTTGGCACAGAGCTTCTTGGCGTTCTAAAAATGGATATAGACAACTTAGGTCTGTGCTTTAACAAAGGCTTCGAAACTACTACTAAATACGAAGATAATATACCCCTTTTGTTTAGAAAAACGACATCGCGATTTTTGACATTATCGAGAATGTTAGAATTATTTCTATCCGGCTTTCTACATAATACCATCAGTAATAGTGATATTAAGAAGAGGATAATAAAAGAATTTATAGAAACTGGCTTGAGCACTGACAATGATAAACTTTGCAATTATATTAATAATACTACGATAAACTTTAATAATATTTATACGGTTTATTCAGGTGGTGATGATTTGGTTCTTATAGGGCCATGGGAGACGATGATTATATTTTCATTATATTTCCATCTGATGTTTAGGCAATATACATGCAATAACGACTGTATCAGTATTTCGGCTGGATTAGCATTTGTCAAACCAAAAGAACCTTCATCATCGATGATAAAACAAGCCGATGAACTATTAACGAAATCAAAGAAAGCCGGAAAAGACAGAATTACTTTTTTCGGTTCAACTATTCAATGGAAAGAAATGCCGAAAATTTTGAAATCCTTTCTTATTCTTAATGAATTGTTTGAAAATAATAATATAAAGATGAGCTTTTTATACGATTTACTCCAATATAATGAAATGGCTAAAGAATACGTTGACGAAGGAAAGAAATCAGGGATAAAATATATACCTTTATTGTCGTATAATATTATTAGAAACTTAGGGAAGAAACCGAAGTGTATATTAAACGAGGAGTTTAAGCCTGATTATTCAAATAATCACTTTATATGCAACGCAGAATTAAATACTATAGAAGAAATGCTTATTGATTTTCTTTCATTATCGGTAAAAGAATCCCTTCTATATATAGCAAATACTTTTGTTTCATGGGTTATCTATAGGAACCGAAAAGAATCGAATGCGTTAATATGAAGATATTAGTGTTATCAAATATTTTAAACGAGGATATGTTGTTGTCTCTGTCTCAAGAACTTTATAATAAATATAAAGAAAACGTTAAATTTCTTCATTGGACTAAAAATATTAATCAAAATATATTCAAAGATTATGGCGTAATTGTTATCGACTTTACTTTTACTCCTGATGATATTACTCAAAAGATAGCGGATAGCTTTATAGTTTTAGAAAAAAATATTGAAGAGATTATGATAGATGATAGATTATTTATTTTTATTTGTGGTATAGAAAACAACGAGCTGTTTAAAATACAACAAGATGATGAAAGTAAGGGTATGCCAAAAAATAATGAAAATGAATCTATAACTGAAGAAATAGAAAAATATAGATATTCGTTAAGTAAACCATTGCCAAGAAATTATACAGATTTACTAGAAATAATGGTACTTCCAATAAATAGTAAAATGAGTTATGTATTTAATAATGCAAAAAATGGCAAACAAAATTATTCTGGCGAATTACCTTTTGCACCATGGTTAGATTATTTCAGATGCGTAAATTACTATTATTTGTATTTTGATTTAACAAGTGAGACTTTAAAAACTATAATTGGGTTTCCTTTTCAATCATACACAAATGATAAAAAGTGCATTTCATTTTATAAAAATGTAAAACGAGAAAATAAAGAATATAGAATAGTCGTACTTCCAGGTTATAACATAAACAAAAGACAAACAGTCTTTACATCTTTATTAGATATATGTGAGAGTATAATAGAGCCAGGGAGTATTTTAAATGTTATTATCCCCGAGAGGATAAGAGCAATGTATGAGACTGCAAAAAATATGTATAATAGCGCTAATACAAAGGATGAGTACACAGCAACAATTATAACAATAGGAAGAACTATATTATTTATCTTAAAAGATTTATCAAGAAAATATGCAAAAACACAATTTGGAGAAATAAAATTAGCAATATATGAAGAAAGTATAGCCAAGAAAAAAATAAATATTGAAGAATTGAATCTTGAAGGAGATCATTTTTTTGATGAATCAATATGTAACGCCATAAAAGAATTACTATTGTTTTATAATGCAGCTTTAAATGAAGATAATAAAATTTATTCAGATATAGATGTTTTGTCTTTATTAAATATTCTAGATCTGCTAATTAATTATATATATTACTTACCATATAAAACCGAATATTTATTAAAGAGACGTACAAAACTAATAATTAAAGAAGTTTAAATACAATTGGAGGTATACGATGTCTACATATTTTTATGAAGATATAAAAAAGAAATTCATAAAGGAAAGCCTTTTAACAACAGAAGCTAATAAATGGGCTGAAAGCTTTATATATCCTTCACCGCCACAAGATAGGTATCAGCAAAGAAATCCTCAATTAACATCTGCTCAACTAAGAAAATTTCATATAGAAGCAAAAAACTTTGAAGAGAAAGTAAAATACTTTAATGATCCTAATAACATAGAAGATGATTTTAAAAGAATAATACCATTAATTAAAATGATGAAATCTAAGGTTGCATATGCGTGTCCTGATAACGGTAGAGATAGAAAAGTACCATTAGAATTCAGAAGATATCTTGAAACAATGGTTGATAATATTAATGATGTTAGAGACTTTAAAGCGTTTTGTTTATGTTTTGAAGCAGTAGTTGGTTATTACTATGGCTTAGGAGGAGGTAAATGAAACTTAAAGGGTATAAGACAATTGAAGGGATAATCAAAATAATAACTGGACTACATATTGGTGGTAATACCAGCATTATTGAAATTGGTGGACGGGATAATCCGGTTATTAGACATCCTGTTACAAAAGAGCCATATATACCTGGTTCATCGCTTAAAGGTAAAATGCGTTCACTTCTTGAATGGAAGCTTGATAAAATTACCTCAGATGGCGACGTTCATAAATGTAATGTTTTGGCTTGCCCAATATGTATTTTATTTGGTACGTCGGCAGATGAATATGAGAGAGGCCCTTCAAGGCTTATCTTCAGAGATGCTGTATTATCTAAAGAATATAAATATGCATGTAAAGATAGAGATTTTAACTGGACTCCAATCGATATAACCGAGGAAAAATATGAAAACTCGATTAATCGTATAACGGCACGTGCAAATCCCCGTAATTTTGAAAGAATCGTCTCCGGCGCTATGTTCACTTTTAGCATAATCTATAGAGATATCGATATGGATAACATCGGTACACAGGATTTTCTTAGGTACGTTATAGAGGGTTTAGAACTTATAGAAAAGGATGCGCTTGGTGGAGCAGGCAGCAGAGGTTGTGGACAGGTTGAGTTTCGTATAAAAACGAACAATGGTGAATCAAGCCCTCAAGGTATCCTCAATGACTTGATTACAAACAAAACAAAACTTGACATCTATTTCCCAACTGAAAAGTTCGATGTATAGTGAATACACCATTACAGTCAAATTAAATGCTCCAGTCATCACGACTTTTCAGTCGGATACTATTTTCGGGCATATTTGCTGGGCTATTAGATATCTGTGGGAAGATGGTGAAAAAAAGCTGAAAGACTTCCTTAAAGAATATGACACTAAGCCAGATGACCCACCATTATTAGTAAGCAGTGGTTTCCCTAAAGGACATCTTCCCAAACCAGTTTTACCGCCTATAACACAGGCCGCTATAGACTGTTTCATTGCTGTTACAAGCATAAAGGGAAGGATAGAGAATTCTTTTAAGATTAAGACCGTTAAGAATGCCTCTTTAATCCCGGTAGCGCTTCTTGATGAAATCAGTAAAGAAGGCGAGATTACCGCTAAAATTCTCTTTGAGAAAATGTTTGAAAGATATGATAGTCTATATGACGTTATTAAACAAAAATATGAACAAAGTGCCGTAATTCAACACAACAGAATAAACAGGATATCCAATACAGTAAAAGAAGGGCTTTATTTCCAGGAAGAAACCTTTCATGCTCCCGAAATGGGCGAATATAATATATACCTTAAAACTAACTGTTTCAGCAAACGTGAGCTTCATGAAATATTTCGGTTTATCGGTATGGGTGGTTACGGTAAGGACAGTTCTACAGGAAAAGGCCAATTTACGGTTGAAGAAATAAAAGATTCTATCACACTGCCGTCGTTTAGTGGCCCAAATGCCTTTATGACGCTTTCTTCATTCATACCCCAAAAAAATGACCCTATAGGGGGATATTACCAAACTATTCTAAAATTTGGGAAATTAGGCGATGTTTATGCGGCAGGTTCGGCAGATGTTTCGCACAACCCTTTTAAGGTACCGTTATTGATGTTTGCGCCTGGGTCAGTTTTTTATGGCGATAATTACAACGATAAAAATCATTTTTATGGAAGATTGATAAGCGACGTTCATAGCACAAACAAAGAAATTAAACATTATGCTTACGCTTTTCCTTTAAATATAAGAATAGACAGCAGCATCGTAAATTCGGAAGCCGGTAAAGCCGATAAGGATAAAATATGAAAACCTGCACTTTACGTTGTCAAATTCTATCTCCTTTACATATTGGTACCGGGAGTGAATTATCTCCACTCGATTATATCATAAAAAATAGTACACTATATGTTATCTCTTTCGGACGACTTGTTAACATGCTCAATGAAAAAGATAGAGATTCGTTGGAAAAAATTATAGATACCGGTGATTTAATAAAATTACGTTCTTTTGTCTCGAATATTAAAAATATACAGGAATATTCACTATATGCTGTAGAAGTAAAAGAAGATATCAAATTAGCCTATAATAAGAATATAAATAATATTCAGAACCAATTGTTAATACAACCATTTATTAAAACAGAGGGTGGAACAAAGTTATTGATACCTGGAAGTTCTCTTAAAGGAGCTTTAAGAACCGCCGTCATTAATAAGATAGCTTTGGAGCTGAAAGTAAAAAGACCACAAAGTCCACGTGAAGAGTACGAATTTGAGAAAACCGTGCTCGGTTACAAGGATGCCAAAAGCGACCCTTTCAGAGGGGTAAAAGTAAGAGATAAGACGTTACCGGATAATTCCACTATTGTCCGGGAAGTTAAAAATGTCTATAGAAGTAATAAAACTAAAGCACTCACGTCAAAAAGTATGCAATTATACCATGAAGTAACCCACTCTGCCATTACAGGTAAAACCGTTGAATTCGATACTGAAATCATATTTGAAACAGATTTGTTCGATAAGAAATATCTTAGCATGTCACTGGAAATCAATGGTATCAGAGATTCGTGTATGAAGTTCTACAAAAGCAAATTTGACTTGGAGCACGAAAACTTTTATAAGGGTACTGAGGTAGAACCAGTTTCCGATGTGTTAAGAAACACCACTTTTGATGACGCCTCTTTCGTTATACGGGTAGGAAGATTCTCCGGTGTTGAAAGCGTTACCATAGATGAGTACAGAAGCCCAAGGCCACCGCGTGGTAGAATTTGGGGAACAACCAGAAATTTAGCCGATGGTTTATATCCCATGGGCTGGGTAAAATGTACAATCTTAAATAGAGAATGCTTAAATAAAGCATGAGCAATGACACTGGAGCCATCAAAAATTCGTTGGTGGATTTTAATGTCCTTATATTGACTTTCGTTTTTCGGGCGCTGGAGGACGTTTCCCTTGGCCCTGATGAGACAAAGGGAGACAAGTGGCGGGGAGCGCTGGGCTACTCTCTCAAGCGCGAGACGTGTAGGGCGCAATATCCGAAAGACTGCCCGACGTGCCAATTAAAAGCCGATTGCACGTATTTTATGTATTTTCTCAACGACAAACCTCATCCTTACATCTTAAGGCCTAAACTGGACACAAAACCCGTTTATGCAAAAGGTGAGGAAATTACGCTGGAACTCGTTCTTATCGGAAACGCCATAGTCCGATCACATGCATTTATAGCCGCACTCATAAACGCCGGTAAAAAAGGAATGGGCAAAGGCAGGGCCAGGCTTCTCTCGGAGACTTTGGAAATAACCCAGAGGTTCGATTTTAACGACTTGCTTGGTTGTGAATTAATGAACACAAACCGGATAACAATAGAGCTAATCACGCCGATGAAGTTAAAAGACAATAACGGTGCCATCAACTACGGCGAATTTACATTTACGGCATTTTTCAAGGCTTTGATGATGAGAATAAGAAACCTGAGTAATCTTTATTGCGCAGGCAAGGCATCGGACAGGAAGGCGATTGACGGGGAAATCCAGGACCTTTTATCTATGTCCGATTCGGTAAATTGCCAACACTCTACGAAATGGCAAGATTACAAACGGTATTCTTCGAGACAGAAATCCACTATGAAAATAGGCGGCCTTATTGGTTCCGTTAAACTCGATGGAGACCTTGACGTGTTTTATCCATATCTGAAGATAGGCGAGATTCTCGGAACCGGCCAGTATACGTCGAGTGGATTCGGCAGATATAAACTATTATGATGCGATTTGCCGCGTGAGATTTTTCGACTTAAAGTTCGGACTTAATAAACTTGATATAACTAACGGAAATATAATAAGAATATAGCATATTCAGTATAAATTATCACGCGGAGCAAGGCTGCATGGGCTCTT
>JADFXO010000017.1:6717-23882 GCA_015233485.1 Nitrospirota bacterium | reverse complement strand
TATCGGCATCGGCGCCTATCCACGAATGCCTTGTTTCTGATAATCTTTTCGATACAGGTATAGGGCATGTGATAATGAGCAGGAGAGTTGCAGAGGATAGGGTTGGGTTCAGTATATTCCTGCTGGATGTGTTTTGCCTTGGCGTTACCAACGCATTTTGTATCGTTACATCAAAAGGTGACTATGACAGGAACATAATAATGAGAAATCAGCGCCAGCAATATGTGGATATACGTCCGGGCTGCGCCGTGAAGTTAGTGGAAGATGCGGTGCTTTTTGCCGAGGACCTGGGGTTTTCACCCCATAAGGATTATCACGTTGCCAAAGAGATATTCGGAGATATAAACCCTTTTGGAGATGTTAATACTACAGATTGCCCAACTGAATATAAGTTTGGAAAAGACGGCAAACCGTTCTTCGTTGCCAGGCCGAGCGACACGCCAAGAAGGTGTATGATGATAATAGATACGTTGACGGCAAAATGCGGAGCAGATGGTTATAGCTTTGAGGCACTGTTGTAATAAATAACAGCAGGGTGTGTGCTCCTCAAGGCGGAACTTATACCAAGTTGCAACCATATGAGTAATTTTGTCATTCCTGCGAAAGCAGGAATCCAGTCTTTCAGAAAACGGTGTAAGAACTGGATTCCAGCTCGTAGGCTGGAATGACAGACTCGGGAAAATATAGTTACTTTTATGAACGCAACTTAGTATTAATGAATTCTTCCACGATTGGCGGCGGCTAATACTTGCCGAGGAGATTGTTTTCTATCGCGTATCGCACAAGTTCGGCATTGCCTCTGAGCTTCAGCTTATGCAGTATATTTATCCTGTACGTGTTAATGGTTCTTACGCTCAGGGTTAGTATGCCGGCAATCTCTCTTGGGGTCTTGCCCGCCACAATCATGTCCATGACGTGGAATTCCCTTTTGGTCAGGCACTTAAAGTGGAGTTTTTCAGACCTCTTATCAAGTACATTGGCGAGGTTTTCAGCCAATATTTCGGTTATATACTTCCCGCCGGATACAATCTTGTCTATCGCCTTGAGCAGTTCCTCCGGAAGCGCTTTTTTTGTAAGATAGCCCGAAGCGCCCAGTTTCAACGACTGTATGGCGTATTCCTCCTCTGGGTACATACTTAAAATAAGTACCGGCAATGCCGGATAGCACTGCTTTATCTGGTCCAAGGTCAGAAGGCCGCTCTTGTCTGGCAGGGATATGTCCAGTATCACTATGCTGAACACGGATTTCTTTAAAAGAGCCATCGCCTCCTTAGAGGTTTCAGCCTCCGCAACCGAATCCAGGCCCATCTGTCTGTGAAGTATCTTGATAATTCCTTCCCTTACTATGGGATGGTCATCCACTAACAAAATCTTAATCATTATACCCCTCCTCCAACATGTCACAGGCAGCTCCATGTGTGATCATTCTGTCTGCTGTTTTTTCGCAGGGCGATAATTCGCAAGGAAAGTCAGACTCCTTCAGGCCTACGTCAGGAATAATTATCTTGATAGTAGTTCCAACACATGGCCTGCCCTTTATGTCCATGTGCCACCCAAGCATGGAGACACGCTCCCTCATCCCTAAAAGTCCCAGCGAATTGTAATCGAATATTTTATTCGTGTCGATCCCTATGCCGTCATCGACTATTTTTACCAGTAGTTTGCCGTCCTTGCTGTATATATAGATATTGGCCTTGCGTGCATTGGCGTGGCGGTATACGTTGGTCAGAGCCTCCTGGAACAAGCGAAAGATAGTGATGGAAGACTCCGGGCTGAGACAATTCAACATCGGGGCTATTTTATCGTTGTACCTTAGCTCACAGTTAATGCCCGTGCGTTTCCCGAATTTCCTGGCATGCCACTGCATGGCCGCCAATAGGCCAAGCTGGTCTAAAATACTCGGCCTCAGTTCTGTGGCAATGTTGTGCATACGATCGATTATGGTATCTATGAATTTCTCGATTTCGCCTATCCTTCCGGTAATGACCGAAGTCCTCGCCGCGGCATACTCTATTGACAGTTCATTCACGTCTATTTTAAGCGATGTGAGGGCCTGGCCTATATCGTCGTGAAGCTCTCTGGCAATTGAAGCCTTCTCTTTTTCGACAATGGACTGAAGCCGGGTGGTGAATGTTCGCAGCTGCTCCCTTGAAACTATCAGCTCCTCTGCGATGAGCTTCCTCTGATCTAGCGCATGGTGCAGCCGATAGTTCGCTTCCAACTGAAAAATTGAAAGAATCCTGCCGATATTCCATGACGACACCATTATTATCAAACCCCTGATAAGGCGTATAGGAAGATTCGTAGACGAATGGAACCACCCCACATTTATAACACTGGCAGGGAAAAAGCCGCCGATGGGGACTATCAGCCCGCTCAGCACGCCGTAGATGAAAAACGATATGGCCAATGCCCATAGTTTAAACTTTATGTCCGCATGGTAGACCAGTTTTTCGTCGTCACTGTAATAATAGGCGATAAACCCCACCCCTGTAAGAACTGACCCGGTAAAACCCATGAAATACCTCGACAGGATGTTGCTCGTCGTAAGGAAATTGGAGGATTGTGAGGAGACCGCCATTATCAGCAGTAATATAAGGGCTATCAGCCAGAAATCAGGGTGGATAATTTTTCTGAATGGGGATTTTGTCCTGATATTGCGCAGACACATCCTAAGTCCGAAGTCCAGGAGAAAACAATAGGATGAAATCAGAAAACCCCACTTGGCAATGTCTGTCATTTTGGATGGCCCCTTGATAAACTCCCACATGTAGAGCCACTCGGTTGTGCCGTGGAGAATTCCGAACACTCCCAGAAGCCATATGATTCTGCCCGCTTTATAAATGCTGTTGAGCTTGTATTGGGCAAGAATACTAGTGCCCATTATGAACAGTGACAGACCATAAAAAAAGTAGATCACGTCCATGTCATGTCTTAGATATATATGATCCACCGGTTTCCCCGCATATATGAATTATAACCATGCTATGAGATAAATTCAATAGGTAAATTACTTAACAAAATAAGCAAATTGCAGGGGTTAGATAGGTAATTTGCAGTGTTTTATAGGTAAATTACGGGGTTTTATAGGTAAACATATCACCGATAATTCAAATCATTACTGGTTGAATTAGGATGAGCGCAATTAATATCATAATACCATACTATAAGTCTAACAGTGAGGGATATTTTAGCGGTTTAACTACAATTTATTTACGAAAGCGGGGACTAATATTATGAACACAAAGGAATCGGTTATAACGGGTGTAGAGGCAACGGCAGGTGCGGACTTATCCGCGTTAGGCGAAAAATACAAACGCTGGCTAAAGCCGGTGTTTCCCTTTTTGAAGTGGATGCCGGAGGTACGCTACACATGGAAGAACGACCTTTTCGCCGGCTTGACAGGCGCGGTTTTAGTGCTTCCTCAGGGTGTGGCTTTTGCAATGATAGCGGGAATGCCGCCGCAATACGGGCTTTATTCCGCCATGATTCCCGCGATTATCGCGGCGCTGTTCGGCTCTTCGAGGCATCTAATCTCCGGGCCGACGACGGCCATTTCCATCGTTATCTTCGGCACCCTGGTAGGGATGGCAGAGCCAGGGTCAGGCCATTACATAGAACTTGCCATGCTTCTAACCTTTTTAACCGGCATATTTCAATTTGCCCTTGGGCTGTCCAGATTGGGAGGATTGATTAATTTCGTCTCTCATTCGGTGGTTACCGGTTTCACTACCGGCGCGGCGCTGCTCATTGCCGCAAGCCAGCTAAAACACGTTTTCGGCCTCACTATCAAGAACAAGCCGGGATTTGTGGAGGGTTTGCAGCAACTCATAGCCAATATCGGACAGTATAATCCCCGCTCTCTAACCGTGGCGGCGGTAACGCTCGCCGCGGTCATAGTAATACATAAGGTAAAGCCCAAGTGGCCAGGCATGTTGCTGGCCATGGTTATAGGCAGCGTATTGACGGTGGGGTTTGGCTGGAACAACCACGAATACGGAGTGAGTGTTGTGGGGGCATTGCCTGCATCTCTACCCCCATTTAAGCTGCCTAACTTTTCACTATCGTCGATTCAGCTTCTTGCAACGCCCGCGCTGGCTATCGCGATGCTCGGTTTGATGGAAGCCGTGTCAATAGCAAGGTCAATAGCCTTGCATTCGGGACAGCGTATAGACGGAAACCAGGAGTTCATAGGACAGGGGCTTTCTAATGTGATTGGATCGTTTTTTTCGGCATATGCCTGTTCGGGGTCTTTTACAAGGTCGGGGATAAACTTCCAATCAGGGGCTAAAACCGCGGCTGCCGCCCTCTTTGCCGCCGTCTTGCTTGAAGGTATCTTGTTACTTGTAGCCCCTTATGTGGCATATTTACCTATGCCATCCATGGCGGCAGTCATTTTGGTCGTAGCCTATAAGCTGATAAACTTTCACCACATCGGCGATATAATGAAGATATCAAGGGCAGATACTTCCGTTATGGCAGTTACCTTTCTTGCCGCACTTTTTCTTGAACTGGAGTTTGCCATCTACATCGGCACTCTCCTTTCGATAGGGCTATATCTGAAGAAAACCGCCAAACCTGCCGTACTGGCCAAGGTGCCTGAGCCTGGTACGCGCAAGTTTGTCACATCAACCCCAGGTCTATCCCAGTGTCCCCAGCTCGGAGTAGCCACCATTGAAGGGGACATGTACTTTGCGGCTACTTTTTACGTGGAAGAGCAGATTTCCCGCTTAAAAACCTATTATCCAGGCCAAAACAAACTCATTGTCGCTACTTCTAACATAAACCATATTGATACGGCCGGGTGCGAGTCATTTAAGAACATCATAAACGAATATCGCAGAAATGGCGGCGACATTTATTTCAGCGGCTTCAAGCCTAAGGTATTTAATATCCTCCTTGTAAGCGGGGTGGTGGACTTTATCGGCCTGGACCATATCTTTGACCATAAGAAGACGGCCCTTAAAAGCATCATACCCTTTCTCGACATGAAAAAGTGCGTTAATTGCCAGCTCAATGTCTTTTCCGAATGCGACATAAACAGGTCTATCGGCCTAAAAATATACAATGAACGGGAGGCAGTCTCACATATCGGCCATTCCCATGTCGGACATTGCATACCAGTCTATGAAAGCATGTGATAGAAAATCTAATACGGAGGTGTTATAAAATGGCGGTTATAACTATAAGTAAAGCCAGCATGGGAAAGGCGGTCGCCGATGGCATACGCCGCGAGTTTTGTTACGGCTATTTTGATAGTGATGAGGTTTTCCTGGCCGCGTCAAAGGAATTCGGCGTTCCCGAGGCGAAGATTCGGAGCGCCCTGCAAAATGCCCCTACGTTGTGGGGAATGTCCTCTGCCACGAGACAAAAACTTATATCCTGTTATCAGTCAACCCTCGCAAAGTTTCTTCTTAGGGACAACGTAGTGTACTATGGGCCAGCCGGCCATCTACTCATTCAGGGTGTATCCCACGCGCTTAAGGTGCTTTTATGGCCAGGAGATAATACCACGTGTAATATAATAAGTTCTATATCTAAACATGATGTGATTAATGAGGAATCTCTCTATGATCTGGTAATTGATACAGGGAAAACATCTGTGGAGGAAGCTGTTGAAATAATTTCGGCCCATGCCTTGTCCACGCGCTACCGCACGACGACTTTCTCAATTAATTGTGTAAAAAACATCGCCCTTTCCTCTAAGGTAAAAGCCGCCCTTATAGATGTTGACCATGATGTAAATGTACGGGCGTCAGGTGGCAACGTGTATATTCATGTCAGGGCAGCAGACAGAAAAAGGCAAAAACTCACTGCCGCCATCAGCAATATGGTAAAAAGCATAAGGGACGTGGTAAACGTGGAAGTAACTGTAACCGAAGACATATTTCAAAAATATGCAGGAACATACAGGTAACTGGCAGGCAACTGCAATTTATCGAAATGGAGAATACATGGGAAAGGGTTATGAAGTGCTCATCGTGGACGACGAGCCTATTGTAGGAAAACAGTTGAGACTTGCTCTTTCGAAGGACGGTTACAGTGTCGAAACATACACGGTACCCTCGGATGCCTTAAAACGAATCGACGAAAAGGAGTTCGATATAGTTGTGACGGACATTCGGATGGATGACGTAAATGGAATCGAAGTTTTGGAGCGTGCGTTAGGAAGATCAGGCAAGACAAAGGTGATAATGATAACCGGCTTTGCCATGATGGAACTGGTAAGATACGCGATGGGAAAGGGCGCGTTCGATTTCCTCGAAAAACCCTTCACGCCGGATGACCTGCGGGCGGCCGTAGGGAAGGCCGTAGGGCGGCATTAGGCGCCTGACTTCATTGCGGCGTTATACGAGTTGCAGATAAATGTAATTTACCCAAATGACAGTCTCCCTAAAACGGTTACTTCTTTTCTTTATGCTCATTTGCCATATGCGCCCCCCTTGTACGTTAAACCATAGCGATTTCTCAAACATTTGAGAAATCGCTATTACAATGATATGATGAGTATTTACCCCTTACAACCGCCTTATGATCTCGTCGGCTACTTCTGACGTACCAACTGCTGTTGGGTCGTCCGGCGTGGGTTTCATGTCGTAGGTGACGTGTTTGCCCTCTTTTATTATTGCGGCAATTGCGGAGTCTAATCGTGCTGCCGCTTCGCGCTCTCCTATATAGTTCAGCATCATTATTGCTGATAACATCATCGCCATCGGATTTACCTTGTTCAGGCCTTTGTACTTCGGCGCGCTGCCGTGCGTGGCCTCAAAGACCGCCATCTCGCCGCCTATATTTGCCCCCGGGGCAAGCCCCAGTCCACCAATAAGCCCTGCAACCAAGTCCGATACAATGTCGCCGTACAGGTTCGGCAGCACCAGTACGTCATACAACTCCGGCTTCTGCACCAACTGCATACACATGTTGTCAATTATCCTGTCTTCGTACTCAATGTCGGGGTATGACTTCGCAACAGTGTTGGCCACCTCTAAAAACAGCCCGTCTGAGTGCTTCATTATATTTGCCTTGTGGACGGAAGTTACCTTTTTTCTGCCGTTTTTCATGGCGTATTCAAAGGCAAACCGCACTATCCTCTCCGTGCCGAAAACCGAAATAGGTTTTATACTAATTCCTGAATCAGGGCGTATGGACTTGTTCGTCTTTGATGCTATGAAATCTATCAATTCAAGCGTCTCTTTCTTGTCCTTCTGGAACTCTATGCCGGCGTACAGGTCCTCAGTGTTTTCACGTACCACGACAATATCGACGTTCGGATATACGCACCGCGCCCCCGCATATGACTTACACGGCCTCAGACAGGCATATAAATCAAGCTCCTGGCGCAGCGTTACGTTTACACTCCTGAACCCTGTTCCCACCGGCGTTGTTACCGGTCCCTTCAAGGCCACTTTATTCTTCTTTATGCTGTTTATGACGCGCGCGGGAAGCGGCACACCCTCGGCCTCAAACACATCCGTGCCGGCGTGCTGTACGTCCCAGTTTACCTCAACGCCCGCACCGGCAATCACCCTCACCACCGCGTCGGTTATCTCCGGCCCTACCCCGTCACCAGGTATCAATGTTATGTCATGTTTTTTCATAGGCTTATCCTCATTAATTCCCTTACTTCATCGGGACATTTAGCGAGTAATCGCAGCTCATCGTCCGTTAGTGGTTTTTGCGTGTGGAGATTGGCGTACTGTACCAGTTCAAGGATTTCTCTGGCCTCGTAGTCGCTGTTAAAATGAATCCCCAGTCCGTCATACACATGTCTGAACCCTGTGATACCGCCATATGCCCCCGTGGTTATCACCCTGCCGGTCTGCAGAAGGTCAGGTTCGCCCCTGCCCACCTCCTCATAGTCGTAGAGTTCATAGTTGCGCCGGTCTTTAAGCGTACCGTCGGCGTGGATGCCGGATTCATGGGCAAAGGCATTCGCCCCGACGCCGGGCTGGTTAATAGCGATTGGAAGCCCGAAGGCGTAGGAGGCATACCGGGCTATCCTCCATGATTTTTTTAGATCGACATTGTCGCTCGTGATTCCTTTTTTAATGAAATACGGGGAAAACTTGAGCGCCAGGAGTATTGATACAAGGTCGGCATTTCCCGCTCGCTCACCGTAACCGTTTACCGTCGTATTGATGTATGTGTCTATCCCGCACTCGATGGCGCCGCGCGCACCGGCTATTGAAATCGCCTCGGCCATTCCAAGGTCGTTGTGGCAGTGCATCTCTATGGGGAATTTTGTCCTCTCAGAGAGTGTCTTAATCTTCTCGTACATGGAAATAGGGTCTTCACTGCCCAGCGTATCGCAGTACCTGAACCGCGAGGCGCCGTTTTCTTTGCCGGCGTTGATGAACTCCTCCAGCTTGCCGATATCCGTTCTCGACGCATCCTCGGCGTTTACACCGACAGTCTCGGCCCCCGCATCTTTGGCCGCCCTCAGGGCCTTTACCATACCATCAATGACATCTTTAAACGTCTTTCTGCCCTGAAACTTGCCCTGTATGAGAATATCAGACGTGGAGGCGGAGATGTTCAAGTGCCTCATCTTAGGACAATTCTTAAAGGTAGTCTCAATATCCTCAACAACCGCCCTGCACCAGCCCTCAAGGTGGATTTGCTTCATAATGCCTTTTTCAAACAGTTTTAGATTCGCATTGATGTAGCCAACCTCATGCTTTAAAGTAGGGAAACCTACCTCGGACTGAAATATCCCCATCTCGTCAAGATAGATATTCAGCATCGTCTTGGACAGCTTCGGAAGGAGTATTCGGGACGTCTGAACGCCGTCACGATTCGTCACGTCAATTATGTGTACGGTATTTGCCATCTTTTTAAACCTCTTTCGTCGGAATTTTAGACAGTAAGTGTACTATAATTTTGTTTTTTATATCAAGCGATTTTTGTTACAATACAACTTTGAGGGTGATAGGGTGCAAATTATGGAGGATACATCGTGAAAACGGCCAAAAAAAAGGCATTAGTCACCGGAATTCTTGGACAGGACGGGCCATACCTGGCACGTCTGCTGCTTGAGAAGGGATACAAGGTCTATGGGCTTATTCGCCGGTACTCCAACCCCAACTTCGGCAACACGAACTATCTGGGCGTTACAAACGACATAGAGTTTGTTACCGGCGATATGACCGATGAGAAATCCCTTATGACTATCTTTAAACTCATCACCCCGGATGAGGTATATAATCTTGCCGCCCAATCCTTTGTGGGCGTATCATGGGAACAGCCAAAGACCACCACCGAGATAAACTCCCTCGGTGTCCTCTATCTGCTTAACGCGATTCGCTGCTTTGCGCCAAACGCCAGACTCTTTCAGGCCTCAACCGGCGACCTCTTCGGCAACAACAACATAAACGGCATTCAAAACGAGGACGTCCCATTTAAGCCGCGAAGCCCGTACGCCGTCACCAAGCTCTACGCGTACTGGATGACTGTAAATTTTCGCGAGAGCTACGGGATGTTCTGCTGTAACGGAATACTGTTTAATCACGAATCCCCTATCAGAGGGCAGGAGTTCGTCACGAGAAAGATTGCCACAGGCGCGGCTAAAATTAAGCTCGGCCTTGCCAGTGAGTTAATACTTGGAAACATCGATTCAAGGCGCGACTGGGGATTTGCGGGGGACTATGTGGAGGCAATGTGGCTCATGCTCCAGCATGAAAGGCCCGATGACTATGTTATCGCAACCGGCGAAGTCCACTCCATACGTGAGTTTCTTGATACCGCGTTCAGACGTCTCGGCATAAACGACTGGGGGCGTTATGTCAGGTTTGATTCAAAATTCAGCCGCCCCACAGAGGTACACACACTATGGGGAAATTCTGAGAAAGCAAATAAAACCCTTGGATGGTACCCTAAGGTCAGGTTCGAGGCTATTGTACACATGATGGTCGACGCCGACTTAGAAAGGCTGTCTGTATGACGAAATATCTGTCGGGATTGAGGCGCATATTGGCTGCCCTTAGATACAAGGGTATTCGCTATGCCTATAATTACCTGCATTATCACATATTTTGGTTTGCGCGACATCCGCTTATCATAAAGCTGTTATATTTTTTAGACTCTTACCCGCAATATCTGGAGATTGAGGTAACGACACGGTGCAATCTCCGGTGCGTTCAGTGTGAGCATACGTACTGGGCAGAGCCAGCCATTGATATGTCATTCGATAATTTTAAGCACATAATCGACCAGTTTCCACGTCTTAAGTGGATAGGCCTGACGGGAATCGGCGAGAGTTTTATGCACAGGGATTTCTTTAATATGCTTGAGTACGTCAAGAAGAAACGCGCAATCGTGGAGTTGTTCGATACTTTTTATTTTATTGACGAGAAGACCGCCAGAAGGCTTATTGAAATAAACATCGAAAACTTCTTTGTCTCACTGGACGCGGCAACGAAGGAGACATACGAGGCGCTGCGCGTCGGTTCAGATTGGAAGAGGGTCACAGAAAACGTAAGGCAATTTTTCAGGATTAAAAAGGAGATGGGGGCGTTTTTCCCTGAGATGAACTTCCACTTCATAATCAACAAACTCAACTGCGGCGAGGTCACCAGATACATCGAGCTTGTATCGCAGCTGTCCGCCGGGGTGGACGTGACAATATTCTTTTCTCAGATGCTCCACAGATACAAGGAAACGGACAGCCTTTATATAACAGTCCCCGGGGAGACCATTGCCGGGGCGATTGAGGCCGGTAAAAAATACGGGGTAAAAATAACATGGAATCTGGACGTGCCCACCGACAAGCCGCCTATGAAAAATTGTATTGAGTGGACAATGCCGTTTATATTCGCAACGGGGGATATAATCCCATGCTGTGCCGGAAATGAGGCAAACCGGAGGGATTTCCAGCGCGAGACCTCCCTTGGGAATATTTTTAATCAGGACTTTAGAGAAATCTGGAGAGGGCAGCGGTATACTAACCTCAAAACACTGCTAAATTCGGGGCAATGTCCGCCCCCATGCGGCAACTGCTGTATTTACAAATCCCGTGGAGACGCCTGACAATGCGTGTGCTTGTTGCTGCCCCCCAGATGTATATCTACGGCGGGGCAGAGCTGGTCATAGTAGAGCTTTTAAACTACCTGTCGAAAAACAAAATCGAACACGCCCTCCTTACCACAGGAGTCCTTCCCGAAATAGAAAGGGATTTATTACATCAACACACAGAAATCATAACGCTGCCGTTTGGGGCGTCAAACGACTGGCGGGATTTGCTGAAAAACATGTGGCTGCTAAGCAAGGGCATCCGCCGCCACGGGCAGCGGTTTGACGTGATAAATCTGCACAACTGCCCTGCCGAACTTGCGGCGTTCACCATTTCCAAGCCGGCCGTGTGGCTTTGCAACGAGCCGCCGGAGGTGTTCTTAGGCGGCGGCACAGCCAGGGAAGGTGCGCCGAAGAGATTTATTAAGGCCATGTTTTATGACTTTGATAAGTTTATCGTCAGGCGGTTTGTAAGAAATGTCGTAGTGGCGGACGAGTCTAATGCTGAGCGCTTTAAGTCGCTCTATGGAATTACCCCTCAGATAATCCCATACGGGATAAACTACGGGTTTTTCTCTAATCCTCCTGAGACGATACCAGTAAATAAAGGCCAGTTTACCGTCCTTCAGTCCGGCATGTTTAACCCATATAAGAATCAGCTTGAAGCAGTGAAGACAGTCAATTTATTAAGGGATAAAATCCCCTGTATATCATTGATACTGGCGGGTTTTCAGGGCGGGGCATATTTTGAAGAGGTAAAAAAATATATTAACGGGCACGCCCTCAACAACATAGTGCAACTGCCCGGCCATATAAACAGAGAACAACTCAGGGAACTCTACTACGCCTCCGATGTGCTGCTTCATCCCGTAAAATCCCAGGGCGGCTGGCTGTCTCCGTTTGAGGCACTCACGGCGGAAACCCCTGTCGTCGTATCGACCGAAATGACTGCCGCCCCGGTGATAAAATCCGAGGGCATCGGCACAGTAACCGAAGACTACGCGGGAGCGCTTATGGACGTGTATCTCAACCGGCAAAGACACAAACAAATCGCAAGGCGTGGAAGGCAGTTTGTAAAAGACAACCTGACGTGGGATAATTTTTGCGGCAAAATGGTCAGGGCCTTTGAGACGGCATTGGCAAAACACCGCGGCTGACAAATTAATATAGAAATAGTTTTTGGGATTTTTCCCTTGAGTTGGCCTGTATTATTATGTTAGTATCTCAAACGTCTGGACTGTCTGAGTCAGATTTACAGTACGCCCCCTTAGCTCAGTAGGATAGAGCACAGGATTCCTAATCCTGGGGCCGCAAGTTCGAATCTTGCAGGGGGCACTTATAAAACCGCATGGTTAGCCAATATGCCAAGTCGTAATAAGTCGTATTTTGGATACAGTTTTACGCACAGAATACGCACAGGGTTTAAGCTCTGCACCGTAGTTAAAGTTATACTTTAGGATATTGAATGCAGATTTGCAGACAGTTTGTATACACCCATTAGGGGTTCAGATTTTGGCAGATGTAGAAACAGGTTCTGACTGGGAGAGAGCATATGGTCATCCTGTAGTAATGGTGGAGACATTTGTAGATCCGGCACGCTTTAAAGGGACATGTTATCGCGCGAGCGCCTGGCAAGAGCTTGGCAGTACGGAGGGATTTGGGCGTAACGGCGGGAAGTATTATTATCATGGCAATCCTAAGATGATTTTTGTTCGTCAACTGCATCGTAGGGCACGTGTTATGTTGACCGAAGTCGATTCCCCGCTGAACAAATACAACAAGGAGGGTATAATGGATATTAAGGAGCTTAGCCTTGACGGCAAAGAAGGGTTGGTTGGACATTTAATGAAGATAAGCGAACCACGCAAGGCCGTCGGATTCATAATGGACTTGGATATGAATCGGACTTACCTGATTCAAGTTTAACCTGTACAGACTGAGAGGGAATATGGATAAGGAACAAATCATAAATGATATTATTGAGATTAATAAGATGGTCTGTTTCGATATATGGAGGTTGGTTGATTGCCTCAACAAAGAGCATTTAGAAGATTCGACCCCGCGCTTAATCAAGCCTAAAAGGAGAGAAGGGACTATTCGTATAAGCGAACAGGAATCCAAAGCTCTATATTGCAAAATATTAAATGAAGCGAATTTTAATTATTTCTATTCTGTGGAAACGCCGACAGAGAAGACATATAAGCAAAAAGGGGAAGGTGAAAGGAGTGGTAGATCAGACATAAGCATTTATACTCATAACGGTAATGAATTTAATAAAGTTGCCAATATGGAGTTTAAATTCGGCAATCCAGAATGTGAAGATATACGGAAAGATGTTGAAAAACTTATAAGGGAAGATATTTTGGGCAATTGGTTTCATACTATAGACAATATCAATAGTGAAACAATAAAAACATTGTTTAATAAGTTTAAAAAATCATTTATAAACCATGCTGATGATGCAAAAGGAAAATTGGCTTTTGTATTTTGCGTTTGTATTCTTGGAAAGATAAATGGAGAGATAAATGGAAAGAAAAAGGCATATACTAAAGTATTTAGATTCGATAATAATCACGACAAGTTGGAGGAATATGTTGATAGTTTTTTCGTGCTCGATTATTATTGGATATTGATGTAAAGGGCTAAATCCGGGACTGACACAGTTCAGTTAACAGACCCGGATAATTTAGCTTATGAAGAAATATCTACTGGATACTAATATTATTTCTTATTTAGACGATCCACAATCTCGGGAGTGTCAAGTTATTTGTGTAAACCCCATTTTTGATGACCCCTTTTTCTTAATGAATGGTTTGCGGCTAATCGTAATATGCTGTGGCGTTGTACTTCCCATTTTATACCTCTGAATGTAGAATTTTGCCTGGCCTATGCTTCTCATATATTTTATCATCCTTCCACTTCCCGATGTACTTCCTTCCATTAGGGAATGTCAAAGTCCCTGGTCCGTCCTTTTTATCATCCTTCCACTCCCCGGCGTACGTTGTCCCATCCGGGTATGTGAAAGTCCCTTGCCCGTGTTGCATATTATCCTTCCACTGTCCAACATACTTCGTTCCATCCGGATATGTCAATGTTCCATGCCCGTTTTTTGTATCATACTCCCATTGTCCGACATATGCCGTTGCATTAGGATAAGTTACGGTGCCTTGTCCATGCTTTGTGTTATCCTGCCACTGGCCGGTGTATGTTGTCCCGTTTGGGTGGGTTAACGTCCCATGCCCGTTCTTTTTCCCATCCTTCCACTGTCCTGCATATATCGTTCCGTTAGGGTAAGTTAAGGTTCCTTCCCCATGTGGCATACCACTGCGAAATTCCCCCGCGTACTTCCATCCACTGTGGTAACTTAAAACACCCTGGCCGTTTGGCATACCGTCCTTAAACTCCCCTAAGTATGTCGTTCCATCAGCCCAGGTGAAGGCGCTTTTTTCAGGTTTTCTTTTCTCCTCTGTGAAATCGCCTGATGTGCCGCTTGCTGTAGAACGCTGCCGTTGACCTTTGTGGCTCTTGTTCGTTTCTTTCTGCTCTGAGTAATTGTTTGGCGTGCTGCCTTTGGTAGAGGGATTGGGTTGGATATTGAGGTATTCAAGGATTTTACTATATGCCAGGTTGATTTCTTTTGTTTTTCCCTCAGCCTTCTTTCTAAAGCGTTCGTCCTCGTGGGCGAACCTATCAGGATGCCATACCTTAATTGAATCCCGATACGCCTGTTTGATTTCCTCTAAGGACGCCCCAGGTTTCTCGCCAAGTATATCATAAGATTTCTCTATAGTCATGCCTTGTTATACCATTTTAAAGGGATTTTTAACCAGCAGGCAACCGAACATCTTACGGCGCATCCACTTAGATTTGATTTTATTTATGGGTTTTGTTACTATGCCTTTATCTATGGATAAATATGGAATTGACAAGCATAAGCTGATATATCACATCCCGCGCTTAAACCAGTGGCTACAAACCGGTGAGTGCTATCCTATCTATATGGAAATCAGCCCTTCCGGCATGTGTAATCATAGGTGTGTTTTCTGCGGAGTGGATTTTATGGGCTATCAGAATAGATTCCTCGACGTAGGAATCCTCAGGGAGAGACTTCCGGAGATGGCTGCGCTTGGGCTTAAAAGCATTATGTACTGCGGCGAGGGCGAACCGCTTTTACATAGCGGCATATGCGATATAATCAGCCATACCGCGCAAAGTTCCATAGACGCGGCAATTACCTCAAACGGCGTCCTGTTTAAAGAGGCAATAGCCCAGGCGGTGCTGCCGTACCTTAAATGGATTAAGATAAGCCTGAACGCCGGAACAAAGGAGACATATTCAAAGATTCACCGCACCAAACCGGAAGACTTCGACACGGTAATAAAAAATATAGTCAATGCCGTGAGGGTAAAGCATGACAACGGGTATCAGTGTACGATAGGCGTTCAGATGCTGCTGCTTCCCGAAAATCATAACGAGACCATAGGGCTTGCCGCCAGGATTAAAGATACCGGCGCCGATTACCTGGTGATTAAGCCCTATTCCCAACACCCGATGAGTAAGACCGGTATATATAGAGATATTCGGTATTCCGCTTACATGGCGCTTGCAGATAGACTTAGGGAGGCGGCAACAGAGAAATTTAATATCATATTCAGAACCAACGCGATGAACCGGTGGGATGCCTTGGTCAAAAACTACTGCCGATGTCTCGCTCACCCATTTGGGTCATACATGGACTCAGCGGGAAATATATGGGGATGTAGCGTATACTTAAACGATGAGAGATTCCTGTACGGCAATATCTACGATAACACCTTCAAAGAGATATGGAACGGCAGCAAGAGAAGAAGTGCCGCGAAATGGATAGAAACCGGGCTTGACGTAAACGAGTGCAGGGTTAACTGCAGAATGGACGCCATAAACAGGTATCTGTGGGAACTGAAAAACCCGCCCGAGCACGTGAATTTTATATGAGTGGCCTCCTTTGATTGCCGGGCACGTTGCGTGCAGCTATGATGCTCAGAGGCTGTTGCGGCTTCGCCCTGTGAATATTATCTTTCTGTTTACGGCGTCGTACCTGCCTGATATTGCCGATAAAACCATCGCAGTAGTGTTCGGCATGTCTGGACGAGGCTATTTTCACTCGCTTACTGTGATGTTTGCCCTGTACGCGCTTGCATATATAATCATTTCTAAAGTCCGGCGAGATTACAGGATATTCGTACACCTCGCCGCGTTGTATTATGCCTTGCATCTGATGTTCGATTTTCCAGAGCTGGTAATATTGTTTTGGCCTTTTTTGGGACCAATGCAGCATGGCGGACATTTCTTGCCGCTGGAACACCTGAATAACTATTATATTTTGTGGCAGCACCCCGGCATGTTATCTGCGGAAATTGTATTTATCACTATTTTTGTAATCATCAGAATCAAAGATTTGAAAGCCAATCACAGGATTTGACCCGAGAAACCCCGAAAAACCCCGAAAAACATTGACAGTAACGGCCAAACCCTGATACACTCAAAGCAGTCCGCCCGATTATACCACCGGAGGGCTGACGAGGCGGGCGGGGCTGCTGCAATGGAGGGAATATTTTAATACCGGCACTTATAGCAGTACATGTTGCGGCCATTGTCGTATGGATTGGCGGCGTCGTATTCGTAACCACAGTGGTTTTTCCCACTATAATGGCAATGGAAGATTCTATGGAAAAGGTAATCTTCTTTCAGGGCACAGAACGCAGGTTTGCGAATATTGCAAAGGGCAGCGTTGTTGTTGCGGGCGTGACAGGCGTGCTGCTCTTACAGCTTGAGCACCGCTGGAATGCCCTGTTTTCATGGGCTGGCATTGGCCCAACGGTGATGCTTATTTTATGGACGGTGTTTGTGTTTCTGTTGCTTTTCGAGTCTAAAATATTCAGTGTCCTCTTTGGAGGCAAGGCCCAGCACGATACAAAAAAGATGTTTCGCACACTCACCACCGCTCATTGGGTTGTAATGCTTGCCAGCCTGATGGTGATTGCAATAGGGGTCTTTACAAACCATCTGATGTTGACGCGATAAACGCCGGCTACTGGCTTGCTGCTTATCCTCACCTACTCAGGGGAAACGCACTATGTGCGTATTGCGCTCATATCAAGTTCAGGCCATTGCAAAAA
>JADFXO010000017.1:0-6554 GCA_015233485.1 Nitrospirota bacterium | reverse complement strand
AATTATCATCCTAAAAAGACTGGATTCCTGCTTTCGCAGGAATGACAGACAAAAAATAATGCCTCCATATCATAGTGCGTTTGCCCTGCTCACCTACTTCATGATGGCATATATTTCTAAGTTGACAAGTAATTCCACCGGATTCATGAAGTTTACCACCCTCGTATCGAGCTTCTTTATAAAAAAGAGTGGTTTTTTCGTCTCTATATCATAAATAGTCTCGTTTAATACGGAAATAGTCGGCAGGTTTGTATCAAGCTCTATGTTTATCACTTGAAACGGGGGTTTGTTCTCGGCCTGTTTTACGTTCATCCTCATAATACTCCCACCGTGAGACGTGATAATTGGCTGGATGATCTTTTGTAAATCCGCCGCGGCAAGGGCCGATGTCTTTGCCTCTACCGTGACGGACTTGATTTGGTCTTCCCTGTCTTTATTGAATTTTACGCTCTTTTCGATTTCATCTTTTTGAGATATTATGGTCTTATATTTCTTGAGGGTCTTTATTCGCATCTCCTTGTTTTGCTCAAGCTCTTCTTTTCTCTCTTGCAGTCCTTTGTAAAAGTAATCATACGTGAGCAGAAACAGGAGCACCCCCACTATTGACAGCATGAGCTTTAGATTCTTATTTTTCATTCTTTGAGCGCCGCTTTTATCTGGAAACGTTCTTTACCCATTCTCGCATCCTTAAACGTCGTAGAAGTGGTGCCCGCGTCTTTGAAAGATTTTGAGTTCTCAAGCATTCCTATAAGGGCAGAGGCGTTTACGGCATAGCCCTCAAGGTTGACATCCTTCTCTGTGGCTACGAGCCTGGCCAGCCATGTGTCCTGAGGAAGCGTCAGTGTGAGTTCTCTTATCAGCTCCATCATTAAAACCCTTTTTGCCATCATCGAATTGAGGACGGACAGGTCGCCGTCGATTTTCTTTGTATCTTTTTGTAAAGCGGTAAGCCTCTCAAACTCCGGTTTTAAGGCCTTTATCTGTTTGTCTATATCCGCAACGGCCTTCTCATCATTCCATATAGGTATATAAAGTGAAAGTGTAAACAGGACTACGAAGATAACTGAAAGAATAATAGTAAGGGCAATCGGTAGAGATTTTTTTTGTGTCTCGCCCAGAGAAAGCATATTCATGCCCTTTGTTTTTTTCCCTGCGTCAGCAAACACCGCTGCCGCCGCCGTAAAATATTCATATCCTATGGCATCGTTTAAGGCAGGCAGGAGTTCTTTAAAATCCTGGCAGGTGGGGAGGGCGGCCTTTAACTCTTGCAAGGTGTCAGTGTTTATATCAGTACTTACATCAGTATTGGGGCAGTTGACAACGACTGCCGTATCAGCAGCGCCTATTCCCCCGATTGCCTTAACTACATCGCCCACACCCCCTTTTACGGTATATACCGCTGTGGTTATTCCCCGCTCTGCCGCCACCAATTCCACGTGAGTTCTCCTGAGATTGACAAGGATTATATTATCTGGCATCGCCGGTACTTGTCCTAAGAGGTTCATTAAAGAGGCGGGTGAAAGCACCATGGACGATACCTTAAAGCCACCGCCGGCAAGAGCCTTCAGGTACGGCTCCGCCATCTGTCTTTTGACCGCGTATATAACCGTGTAGAGTTTGCCGTCTTCCCGTTTTATTATCTCGAAATCATAGTACACATCCGCGGTGGAAAAAGGGGTTAAATCCGGTATCTGAAAGGCAATCGCTGCGGATATGTTATTCATGGCTATAACGGGGAACTCGGCCGTCTTAATCACCCACCATTCCTTTGGCACATTTAAGATTGTCTTAAGCGCGGAGGCAGATGTCCCCCCCACTATTAAATTCAAAAACGAGACTAACTCCTCCGGTGACGGGTATGTATCGCCGAAGGTGTTTTTGCTGACAATCTTAGAGCCGGACGAAGACATTTTTATCACACAGGCCGAGGCGGCGTCTTTCTCCAGTACAATGGAAAGATACTTCTGACTGTGGAACAGCTTTTCAAGGGGAGAATAAAAGAGCACCCTTTTTGCTGCCGATAAATAGCCCGCAACGGC
Source organism: Nitrospirota bacterium (assembly GCA_015233485.1). Lineage (GTDB taxonomy): Bacteria > Nitrospirota > Thermodesulfovibrionia > Thermodesulfovibrionales > Magnetobacteriaceae > Magnetominusculus. Next base: position 4,515 of record JADFXO010000017.1, on the reverse strand, counting down.
ATTGCCGCTTAGAGAAGCGCCCCTTATGCTGTCTCTGGCTGACCTGAGCACTTTCCCCGCGTATGAAGTAAGGTTGGCCATATTATGTTATCTTTTTTATTACCTCTTTTTTTGGTTCATTAATTTCTTTTTTTATAGACTCAAGATCATACGTCTCCGGAGTCTTATAATAATAACATTTATAGTCACTGCTTGTAACTCCGAAAACCGCCTTTATCCCCGCCGCCGCGTTAGATTTATTCAAACTGCCCACTGCGTCGATAGTATATACGTCGCCTTCAGTTAAATCAATATAATTCATAGCGGTCTGGTAGGCGCCCGGGATTATTGCCCTGACCTCGTCAGTTGTTTTGAACGCGTTTTGAGTCCTGTATTCGATAATTGCCCTGGCGTATTCCTCCCCAATACCGGGTATGGCCATGAGTACCTCCTTTGGCGCGGCATTTACGTTAATCTTCGTGGATTTGCTAAAGACGGTGATGAACTCCTTAAGCCCCTTTTGAGACCCCGTGCCGTAAAATATCTCCTTAGTTACACCTCGTACAAAGAGCAGCTCATCGGTCGAATCGAAGTTTGCGTTTTTTGCCTTATAAGGCTGCTCAAGCGACATGTAATAGTCACTCTCCGCCCCGTGCAGCCGTGTAAGGTCATCCGCGTCTTTCCAGTCCATGATTGAATCGACAATTATATCCTGCGTGTCAGAATCTATATTCAGCGCCTTTAACAGGCCCCGAAGGAGTTGTTCATCTGCGGTATTTATGTCGATTTTTGCCGTTGCAGGCATTACGCGCACAATGGCAGAGCCGTCTCCGAGGTCTGTTGAAACAAACTGCCCGTCTATCTGCCATGCCGCCTCGTCGTTGGGCCTTATTTTTCTGTACTGCAGCTCGATAATCGCCTTGTTTATTCCTGCCTCCGCGAGGAACGCGGCCTTAGTCAAATTCCTCGCGTTTTGCGTGCCGCGAAAGGCTATCCTCGACATATACGAAAACGACAGCGCTAAGGCAATGAGTATCGCCATTATCCATAGCACCATCATTAAGGCAAATCCGCGCTGGTTTCTCATTATGTTTCCCGGCATATTATTGGAATATCTCCGGGTCAAACAGCGCTGTCTTTGATGTTGTCGATGTTGTTGATGTTGTTGAAGATTGAAGGATATTGCTGGCCATAATCGGTACGTTTATGTCGTTTTCAAGCAGCGGGCTGCTTATTTGAACATACCCGGGCATGAAATCGGTTTTATCGATAGTTGCCGCCGTTTTAGGGTCAACATCCTCAGGCCTGTGAATCGTAAAATTAAACGTCGTACCCTTCATATTTGTCAATAATACGAGGCTCCTTTTATTGTTTTTAAGCATATCCCACTCGGTCTCCACAAGGGCGCCTTCGGAGTTTATCTCGTATTTTACCGCGACAGTCCCCCTGTCTCTGCCCCATGCGGAGACGTTTGACACAAATACGAGACTATCTTCGCTTCCTTTAAAACAGTAAAATTGTTTCGTCGTTCCATTATCGCTATACATCATCGGCACAAACGACTGCAGTTGGGATTCGATAACGCGCACCACCGCGCGCAGCCTCTCTGTGGATTCAACTTTTTTGTCCCCTTTTTCCACGCTTCTAAGACAAAGCTTGACGGTAGCGGACATGATGACGGCTATCACAGAGAAAATCGTAATAGCTATCAGCACCTCCATCAATGTAAAGCCTGATTTGCCGTAAATCTTATCGTTCATTGTGCGTTAAGAGGTCTTGAGCAGATCGTATTTTTTCCTCGCGGTAAGGGTTTTCAGTGTATAGTTTTTCGATTTTAGCCCCGCTTTCCAGTTTATTGTGAGGGTAACGGAAAATAACTCGTATTGGAGAGGGTCTGTCTTTTCTTTGTCGATGCGTTCTATTGATATGTCATAGGTATAGCCGCTTCCTGAGCGTTTTGTGTATGATGTCTCCTTTAGTTTTTCGGCGCTTAGTGTGTTTCTCAACTCGGCCTCTGCGGCGATTGCGGCCTTTGTGTAGTTTTCGGAGAATCCAATAGACCTCAGAGAACCTCCGAAGAGCTGAATCAGGGCGGTAATCCCAACGGAAAGTATAGCTATTGACACCATAACCTCTATGAGAGTAAATCCCTTCTCCTTCATCCTTCCATATTTTATCATATTGCCCGCGCGGTTAACCGTGTATTTTTATACGCATATTTGCTATAATTGTTTTTATGAGGAAGATGCTTATGAAAGAAGATATAATGGCCGCAAAAACAGCCTCTTACAGGGAAATAGTAAGAGACCATGTGTTTCTGGCAAAGCCGGGGATAGTGCTGCTTGTGCTGATTACCACGCTTGGGGGGATGTACATGGGACAGAGGGGGCTGCCGGAGCCGTGGCTTATTTTACTGACACTTGCGCCTGTTGGCCTTGCCACCGCGGGGTCTGCCGTGCTTAACAATTTCTTTGACAGAGACATCGACATCCTGATGAGCCGAACACTGAAAAGGCCGATTCCACAGGGGCGTGTCTATCCACTGAACGCACTCATCTTAGGACTTTCCTTAATCTTAATCTCTATTGCCATCCTCCTGTTCGTCAATACTATCGCGGCGGCGCTCACTGCCGCGAGTGCGTTTATTTACGTGGTCCCGTACACGGTGCTGATGAAAAGAAAGACGCATCTTGTTACCCATGTCGGCAGCATAACGGGGGCGCTGCCTCCGGCCATCGGCTACGCCGCAGTCAGAGGAGACGGCTGGCTTGAGGCGATGGCGCTATTTGCCATAATGTTTATATGGCAGCATCCCCACTTCTGGGCATACGCCCTTAAGTATAAGGATGATTACTCGCGGGCGGGTGTGCCCGTGCTGCCGCTTTCAAAGGGCGTAAAAGGGACAAAGCTCAGGACACTAATCTACACGACGGTGCTTTTGCCTGTCAGCGTTATGCCATATTATCTGAAGATGTCCGGTATGTACTATCTCGTCCTTGCCACAGTCCTCGGATTGATATATATTGTCCTCGCCGTGAAGGCGTATCTATCTGAGAAAGAGACCGGACGAATGCTTTTTGTCTATTCCCTCGTGTATATCTCGATTCTTTTTACCGGATTAGTGGCGGATATGGTGGTTAAGCAGCCGGGGCTTATTACCAACTAATAGCAAGCGCAGTCTGATCGTGGGATTTCAATTGAGTCGTTATTGACTGAATGGCAAACTGACGGAGGTGTCTGTCCTATCGGTTTGGTGAATCTTTTGGGCATAAGCAGGGAAAGGTATGTTTAAAAACGGGGCATTTATGTAATATTAGGCGGTTAAGAGAAGTGTTTTGTTGTTTAAGATACATAACACGGGATTGCCGGCATTATAAATGACAAAAATGCCCTCGAAAACCTTTTATATTGATAGGTGCAAATTCCTATGTCGGAGCTTGGGGTGTGACACGGTAAATTTGTTCTACATCATAAGTAAGCGGTAGTTGCTTAGTTTGTTGTCATCATTGTCCCTTTGCCGTCATTCCGGACAAGCCGGAATGACAAAACATACATAAATAGAGTCATATTCGCCCCCGCCCATGAAAATCATAATTGACGGTGTTTCAGCGGGCAGAATGATAGACGCTATAATTGAAGTAATGGGAGTGTCAAGTTATTCTCGCCCGTTGCGTATGAGCCTTTAAGCTCAGATTTTACGAGGCGGCTCCGGTACTTCGGCTTCAGGCTGTGCGTCGCCTTACTTTATTTAGCCGCCCTATGTATGATAGATTATGGTATGCCGGACATTACTATTGCCAAAAGAACTGGGCTATGCCTTGAGTAATATCGACAATACGATTTCAGGCAGGCGCAGAGGCGTGTGCAATCCAATCGAATTGTATGTCGTTTTCATCGAATCCATAAAATCGTTTATAAAAAACAATCACATCATATACTCGGCCGCTTTGGCCTACTACGGTATTTTTGCCTCAATCCCTATGTTGATTCTCGCCGCTTTATTATTAGTGGGCTATTTCACGTCTTCTATGGGGGCTATTGACGGACTCAAGAGGATTATTTCTATTGTGCTGCCCGCTCAACAGGACATAATCCTGAAAGAAGTTTATACGCTCTCAAGCCTGAAGGGGAGCTGGGGCGCTGTCGGTGTCATTGCCTGCGTCTGGTCTATCACACCCCTGATGTCCACACTGAGGGTTGTTTTTGCGAATATTTTTAAGGAAAATAACCCAAGGCCTTTTCTTATAGGACTCGCCATAGATGTCGTAATAGTGCTTTTATTCCTCCTGATTCTCATATCCCTCGTAGTCGGCGAGATTGTTTACTCACATCTGCTGGACGTTATTTTTAACAGGATCCCGTTCGTTTATCAAATAATCGGACTGAGTACGAACCTGTTCATATCGATAGTCGCACTTATCGCTTTTTTTTATGTGTTAATACCTGTACGAACAGGTTTTGGGAATATCTTTGCCGGCGTTCTGGTGAAGTCTTTATTATGGTTTGGTGTGAAGCCGACATTTTCGTATTTTGTCG
>JADFXO010000179.1 GCA_015233485.1 Nitrospirota bacterium | reverse complement strand
TATAAGGAGAGTTGCATGGATATATGGTCATTAAAGAGGCAAGGGTTTTCTGACAGGGCGATAGCCCGTAAGTTGGGCATTGATCGTCGCACAGTCAAAAAGTACATTGAGGCAAAGGAATTTCCTATTACAGCCTCAATCGCTACCTTTGCCTTAAATGCTCCGTCATGTGTCTTTCGTATTTTCTTCATTCTGCCATTCTCCTTTCGTTGCCGGCAGACTACCATCCACCTTATTGCTCTGTCCAGTTTTTGGGGAGTATTATACTTTTTTCTTCAGCAAGCCCTTCATAAAAAGTATCTCCTCAAAGCTGAACGCCTTCATAGCAAATAAGGTATATACCGCAAGTGCCGCCGCCAACACCATATATTTCTGGTAATATCCTGCCAAAAAATATACAAGCCCAAACGCGCAAAGCCCCCCTGTTACAGGTAAATAAGCCCCTTTAAGCAACGGCATAAGGTCAACTATCGACGATATAAAATACAGATATACACCTAAATACAGGACGGTCGATATAAAAGAGGCAACGGCTGCCCCATACGCGCCGCTGAACTTTGTAAGTGGATAATATACCGCGGCGGTCAGTATTATCAGTATCAGGTTTAATATAAAAATACTCCGCTGTTTATGCAGTATTATGAGCAGCGGCTCAAACATGTATATCAAAAAATTAAAATTGATGCCCAATATCATTATTCTAAACAACACGGCGCTATAGGCATACTTCACACCAAACAACAACAACACCAGCTCATCCGCCAGGGCAAATCCTATAAGCGACATCGGTATCGTCGCAATCAGTATAAGCCGGCATGCCGTTGTTATCATGTGGTCTATTCTTTCCTTCTGATAAGTTACCGAGGTTAAGGCGGCAAGTACGGGATACATCGCCACGCTGAAGGAGGCAGGGATTATGTTCAGCCTGTTTAATAGCCTGGCCGGGGCCTGAAATATCCCTATATCATAGTCTGTTGCAAATTCCTTCAGGAAAAATACCCCCATATACGCATATATGGATATGATTATCATATTCAGGGCAAGATAGCCGCACTCTTTTATAAAATAAACCATCCTGCCAAAATCTAACTTTATGGCAGGGCGTACATCTAACTTAGATAAAATAACCAGCGATATACAAAACCCTATAATATTAGACAACATAAAGGCCGTAAATGCGCCATTAATACCCATGTCGAAATGTACTGCCGCCAGCATAAACAGCACGGACATCGAAGAGACGGCAAACGAAACCAACGTCTCGTACCTGACCTTCTCAAAGGCAATGAACGCAGACGTGCACACACTGTTCAACGCCGCAAAGGTGATTACAACCACGTTTATGGCAAGGGCAACAAAGTAAATAGAATCAACCCTGAAAATCAAAAGAAGCATCATGGTAAAGATGAGTATTGGAGGCGCTGACAGGCCGATTAATGTTAAGCCGGTTCCGACGATTTCAGAGGCGCGCCCCTTATCAATGGCAATATCTCTTACCAATATCCTTTGCAGTACAAAGAAAAGCGGCAGGACAGACCAGCATACAACCACCAAAAACGAATAGACGCCAAACTCTTTTACCCCCAGGTACCGCGCCACAAGCGCTATCAACAGCAACGAGTTTACTACCTCAGCCATACGCGAGGTAAAAAACCAGACAGTATTTGACGCTATCCTCTTTATTCGTTTAGTTTGATCCATAGTTTTCAATGACTTTCAATAGCCGGACAGCTGAAGCGCCCCGCAAAGCAGGGACACTATGTGGAGGGTTTTGTGTTGTTATATCTTTTTAACAGGCCGTCCATGAATCCTCTAAGCAATAACAATAGTTTCCCCGGACTTCTCTCATACACTATAGTACCTATGGCAATCCTTATGACCGTCGCAGTGAGAGAGAGGTAGGCAAGTCTGGAAAAAGTGCCAAGTCTCTTCAGGTACTCAAATATTATAAACTGGTTTCTTACCATATAGTAAAGCTCATTGTCCCTGAGGCGCAGACTTTTTCTGCCAAAGATTATTGTATTGCCGCCGGGTTTAAGCTTTTTTATTATCAGGCCCTCCTTAACCATAATAATGTTCGTATAAAGTGAGGCCATCAGGCCGTAGGCGAAATCGTCACACCAGCAGTAAAACCTCCGGTCGGGATAACCTATCTCTTTGATTATATTGCGGCTGATAAGAAGTCCCTCGAATGAGACAAAATTCTTGCTGGAGAAGGTCTGATATTTCGCAAACACGGCGTCTTTCAGGAACTTTTGCCTTCCCGTGGCAAGGTCAATATACTTATTGTCCTCAAACACCTGTCCGTCGGGATATACCCTCGACGCCTGGATACATTCCCCCAGATTAGAATAAGACAGCAGTGTCTCTAACGCATGAAGTTTTGGCTCCACATCGTCGTCCATTGTCCATATCCAGTGAAATCCACTTTCGTATGCCCTCTGCATCCCCTCATAATATCCCCCCGTGCCTCCCGTGTTTGTATTCATTCTTATGTAATGCAGTATAGTGCCACTTTCCTCGTGCTTTTTTATTATCTCATGCGGAGCGCTCAAGGCTGCGGGCGGCAGTGTATCAATAAACCCCTGCTTTAAGAGTTCTGCCGATGTGTCACCGCTTGAGGAATTGTCTATCAACCAGACGGCGTCGAGCTTCCTCGTCTGTCTCATAAGGGCGCTTAGACACTCACACAGCAGCACTTCTCTGTTGTATGTTACCACAACGGCACACACGCTTAATGAGGCCGTGCCGTCAGAACTAAACTCATGCACACTGTGATGATAACATATTTATGGCCGCCATTGCAACGCGGAGAATTTAGGGTGTCACAGCAAAGTAGAAATGTCCTATTCTTAGCAAAATAGAAATGTCCTATCCGGTTAATAATCATAGCTCCTATCCGGTTAAGATATATAGCCCAAATATCATCAATTTGGGTCAACCGTCCGTCATTCCGGCTTGTCCGGAATCGTGCGCCTATGTCTCCATTGAGGAAGCAACCGACGGACTGCCCTGCTCCGGTAAAATAAGCATCTGGCCATACACGGCGTTGATTTTTTCACAGGATAAATAAGCCTGGCAGTTACATAAGAGGCTGGCACGTATCAGGAGGCAGGCAAGTATGATGATGTGAGGTCTGTGATGTTGATAGGCTGTTGACTGCCCCTTTATTTCTTTCAGAATTTACATGCTTTATTTAATTCCAACGACTTCCTGAGTTCCATTGTTGAAATAATAAATTTAAATTCGCCCTATTGACATACCAGATGGTATGTGATACAATAAACTATACATACCATCTGGTATGTCTGAAAATACCTGAAAACATTTGGAGGAGGTTTAGTCTATGACGGCAGCTTATGACGCAGTTCGCAAGGTTTGTCTTGATGAGGGGGCAGATGCAGTTGGTTTTGTAGAAATTACCAGAAAGGCTATTGCGCATGAAGTTAACGACATATTGAGAGCCTTTGGCCGTACTAAAACACTGATTTCAATAATAAAAAAGGCCAATCGGGACAGTGTGCAAAGCCAGTCTCTGCCGGTAGTTAACGACGAATTCATAAAAACCTTCCATGAGCTGTCAAAAATTTCCCGTGCCGTCATAACGCGATTAAACAGCCTCGGGATAAGAGGCGTGGCGGTACCGATGGGCTTTCCCATGGATTTAGACCGTTGGCCGGGCAAGATCTGGGATGTGAGCCATAAGACAATAGCGATTGAGGCGGGCGTTGGCAGTATGGGCCTTAACCGTTTAGTGATTCACCCTGTTTATGGTAACACTATCGCGTTAGGGACAATTCTTATAGATAGCCCCATAGACAAATATGACAACCCCATAGAAAATAGGATATGTATAAATTGCAAACTATGTGCCTTTGTCTGCCCTGCCGGTGCTATTGACAACGATGGAGGGTTTAATTTCCTGTCCTGCATTGTGCACAATTACCACGACCTTGCCGGGGGCTTTCAGGACTGGATAGAGGGTGTCGTCTCATCGAATGGTATCGCCGGCTACAGGGGGCGTTATACTGACGGTGAGAACATGAACAAGTGGCAGTCTCTCACTCTTGGCAGCATGTACAGATGCTCTTACTGCATGGCGGTGTGTCCGGCAGGCCAGGAGGGCCTCAAGGATTACAGCCATCAAAAGAAGGATTATTTTGAGAAAATAGTCATGCCGCTTAAGGCAAAAAAGGAAAATGTCTATGTCATTGCAAATACCACAGGGCATCTAAGCGCCTCAAAAAACCCTGACAAGACGCTCCGGTTTGTTAACAACACCATCAGGCCCTCCTCGATAGAGTCTTTTAAGAGAGGCATCATCATCTCATTTAACCGGTTGGCTGCAAAGGATACCAAATTAAAACTCCGCTTCGAATTTACGGGAAAGGAGCCTGATGCCTTTTGCGTATATATATCTGATGCCAAAATAGAAATCCTTGACAACATTGACGGCGCGACAAAAGTAATGGCCGATTCTGAGACGTGGATAGATCTCCTCAACAACAGGACCTCACTCATAAGCGCTATTGTCCGGGGGAAACTGAAAATAAAGGGTAATCCACTTCACTTAAGCAAATTTAAGCGATGCCTGGCGTAGGATTAAGCTGCCCACCGCCCCGTGATAGTAATGAAAAAAACTTGTAATTAGTTGTAAAATTAACCATGCCTAAGCCTAAAGAGTTAAAGCAACATGCAGCCGGTGGGCAGGCCGCCCTTATAAATGGCGACGAGAAGGGACACGCCCCGGATACAAGGAAAAAGATAATAGACGCAGCCTTTGAAGACATCTACTTGAACGGCTACCGGGGAGCGTCTCTGAACAATATTATAGAGAAGACCGGTTTTACCAAGGGCGCCCTGTATCACTATTTCATATCCAAAAAGGAACTGGCGCTTGCCGCTGTTTCTGAGACTTTATCAGATTTTTTAAGGCAATACTGGGAGCTGCCGTTGCTGCACCAGCCGGAGCCGTTGTCTGCCCTTATTAACCACATCAAAACCCTTCCCACTATTGTATTTAAAAATTGTAAGTTATTTGAAATCAAAAATGGCTGCCCCTTAAATAATCTTATTCAGGAGATGTCTCCAATAGACGAGGATTTTGCAAGGCTTCTGGAGACGTTATACAATGGCTGGCAGGATATGGTAACCACGGTCATAGTTCAGGCTGTAGAGAAAGGCCAAATAAAGAAAGAGGTGAATCCGGCAGATATAGCCATGTTCATATTATCATGCCTTGAGGGATGTATCACCACCGCCAAAAAGAGCAACTCTTTAGAAATTTACAGACGCTGCACATCACAAATTGAAAACTATATCAATTCGCTTATGGGATAAATGATTTCCCATTCCCCTCATTTCTTTCGTTTTACTTATTTCCATTTAATACTGAACACCTCACTCCGCTACAAAAAAATTGTATCCGCCCGGCTTGCCTCGTCGTCATTGCGGCTTGTCCGGAATCTGTCTCTACACATTCTCAAGCCAAATAAGATTCCGGATATACGAATATCCTCATAATACACGTTGATCCAGGACAGATTCCGGGCAAGCCACAATGACGTGTGAAAATCTCGCTGCATAAAACCCCATTTCTTGACGCAGACCCAATTTAGGGGTAGGTCTTGTCATTGACTTTGCGGCGCGTTTACCTTATCATACAGTCAAATGAGTGAGCTATCAAGTATGTTTGAAGTCTTCGAAGGTAAGCGCCGCAGACTCGCCGCAGGGTGGATGATTCTTGGCATTGCCTCTTTGCTGACAGCGGGGCTTTTGGCTATACTGCTGGTGTTATCGCGGACGCCCAAAATTCAGGACGTGTTTCCGCTCATCGATTTCTTTAAAGTTGCCCTGGTCGTACATGTCGATTTGTCCGTCACGATATGGTTTATAGCGTTTGCGGGGGTTTTATGGACATTAAACGGGAGCGAATCTTTAATGGGCTTGGGGTACGCTGCCTTGTATGTATCTGCTTTTGGGACAATCATTATTGCACTGTCGCCATTTCTTGGCGCATGGCATCCGCTTATGAACAATTATGTACCCGTGCTGGATGACAGAATCTTTCTCTGGGGAGTTGTGATATTTTTCTCCGGCCTCACGCTTTTATTACTGCGAGCACTGCTGTGCATACCGTGTTGCGGCGAGGCAAAAACTGAGGACAGGGCACAGAGGTATGGCCTTTATGTGGGGGCAATCATAGGATTGCTTGCAATGTTTACGCTTCTTTGGACATACCTGTCGATCCCTAAAGACAGCAACGCGCTCAGGTATTATGAGCTGCTGTTCTGGGGTGGGGGGCATTTACTTCAGATGCTCGACACGGCAATAATGCTTACTGCGTGGGTGTGGCTTGCAAGGGCGGCGGGACTTGCGCTTAAACTCCCGCCAAAGACGGCCATAATCCTGTTTTCGATACTACTTGCCGCGTCACTTTATGCCCCAACAATTATTCTCACACAGCAGGCAGGCTCATGGCAGTACATTCATCAATTCACTGAGTTGATGAAGTGGGGGATAGGCGCGCCGGTTATTGGATTTGCCTTATTAATCATGGCCTCGCTTTTAAAAACAAAAATCGAAGATAATAAGAGCCACCTGCGCGCTGCACTGATAAGTTCGATGCTGCTATTTGGGGCGGGCGGGGCGATAGGCTTTATGATAAGCGGCATAAACGTGACGATACCGGCCCACTACCACGGGGTAATCGTAGGGGTAACGCTGTCCTTTATGGGACTAACGTATTATCTTCTGCCGCGGTTCGGATTCAGCGAACCTGTTGTAAAGTTTGCAAAGATTCAGGCATATATCTACGGCGCGGGGCAGCTGCTTCACATAACAGGGCTTGCATGGGGCGGCGGCTACGGCATTCAGCGCAAGGTGACGGGCAGTGCGCAGGGCCTGGATACGTTTAAGAAAGCGGCAAGCATGGGGCTTATGGGCATTGGCGGACTTGTGGCTATTATTGGTGGATTTTTGTTTTTGATAGTAGTACTGACGGCGATGCGGCCGGGGAAAAAGTTTTAAAATTTCGAGCCTTTCACCTTCACTATTCAGAGGAGCAGGCAGCTCGGCGGGATAATGAGATAATATAAAGCCTTCATCAGGATACCAATCAAGAGGAATATCCTTTTCAGATATAGATTCAAGATTAATAGATTCTTTATAGTCAGTAACTTTTAATATGAAATAATTTCTGATTTCAGGTCCTAAATATATACTTCTTAAATCAATCTGGCCTAAATAAAAACGCTCTATCTTATTCCCTGAAATGGGCACACATAAATATTCATCAGCCATGGTATTTCTATCTATTAATACACAAATATATATTGTATCCACAGGATCGACCACTGTTATTAATATAGGCCCATCATAGTAGTCCAAAATATTATTAAGTTTAACTGCCCGTTTAAGGGATCCACTATAGTCCACGTAAGGAGAGCGCCATCGTTCGGGTTGCCCTGCATATATCGCGTCTCTTTATATGTCAGCGTCTCAATTACCGTACCGCCTACCTGTAAAACCTCAGTCCTCGTTACCGCGTCATCATCTATGTCGGTTGTCCCCTGATAAACCCACGTATCAGTTGTATATGAAAACCGTACACCCGCATCTACCCAATCTCTACCATTCCACTCATAATAGTCTGCATACCATCTATTTGTAACCGTGAAATTAAGCCGATGTAATGCTACCCAAAAGTCAAGACATTTTTTCACCCCAAAAGAGGTAGAGTTCTAAAAAATGAATCTTATTTCATTCAGCCTCCATTTTCCCATACTATTTGATTTCCAATTGTAACGACTGAAGG
>JADFXO010000178.1:4941-7859 GCA_015233485.1 Nitrospirota bacterium | reverse complement strand
TTGCGGCAAAGAAAGACGGTCAGATTTTGGGCTATCGCGGGCAGAGCTTTGCCAAGGGCTACTCAAGTTATATAAACATACTGTTTGCGGTAAACAAGGATTTGGTAGTGCAGAAGGTGAATATATTGCATCAGGCTGAGACCCCCGGACTTGGGGATGAGGTCACATCCCCGTCGTTTATAGGGCAGTTTGTGGGCAAGGACACCGAGCACCTGAAGGTTAAGAAAGAGGAGACAAAGGAGTACGTGCAGGCAATAACCGGCGCTACAATATCCTCAAGGGCAGTTACGGAGGACGGGATAAAAAATGGCAATATATTCTTAAAAAAGGTACTTGATGGGGAAAAACCTGAAGGAGAGAACCCGCATGGAAGCCACTAATCCGCAAAAATTAGATTACTGGAAGATAACCCTAAGCGGTGTCTTTAAGGAAAACGCCATATTCCGCCTGGCTATCAGCCTGTGCCCGGCGATAGCCGTAACAACGGGGTTGAGGACGGGCGTGCTGATGGGTGTTGCCGTTGTGTTTGTAAACGTGATGTCAAACGTAACGGTGTCAGTAATAAGGGCGTTCATACATCCGCGTATAAGAATGCCGATTTTTATGTTGATAATCTCTGGCTGGGTAACGGTTGCCGACTTGTCAATGGCGGCGTTTGCGCGTGAGGCGTATAAGCAGATGGGTCTGTATATACAGCTTATTGTGGCATTTGCGTCTATATTTACGAGGGCTGAGATTTTTGCGAGTAAGAATAAAGTGGTACCGTCGTTTTTTGATGGCATAGGGATGGGCGTAGGGTTTATGTTTTCTTTGGTAACTATAAGTTTCTTTAGAGAGCTGCTTGGTAAGGGTACGTTGTGGGGTTTTTCCATAATAGGGGCGAAGCCGCTCCTGATAATGTTGCTGCCTACGGGCGGGTTTTTGGCAACGGGTGTATTGATGGCGTTTTTCAATTGGATAGACATCAGGTTTTATGGAGGCAAAGGGGCCGGAGGGGCAGGGGGCCATTGACGCGCGTCCTTATGTTAAGGAGGATATGATATGGAAAAGGAACTGACAAAACTATTTGAGATATTTATAGCGTCCTCGCTGATAAATAATTTTGTATTCACGAGGTTTTTGGGGCTTTGCATATTTTTCGGCGTGACGAAGAAGGTGGAGACGGCGGTTGGAATGAGTATAACCTTCACGGCGGTGATGATGATATCGGCGGCCATGAGCTGGGTGGTGTTTAATTTTGTAATGGTACCGCTTGACCTGACGTTTCTGAAGATAGTGGTATTCATCGGGGTAATAGCGGCCTTTGTTCAGAGTTCGGATACGATAATGAGAAAGGTATCTCCGGGGCTGTACTATAAACTTGGGGTGTATTTGGCCCTGATATCCACAAACTGTATAATACTGGCCGTGCCGCTTATAAACGCGGGTGAGCACTATACGTTTCTGGAGGGGATTACGCTGGGGCTGGGTTCGGGGCTTGGCTTTGCGCTGGCGCTGGTGATAATGGCAAGCATCAGAGAGAAGCTGGAGATTGCCGACGTGCCGGTTCCATTCAGGGGGCTTCCGATAGCCTTTGTGACGACGGGGCTTATAGCGCTGGCGTTTACGGGATTTGCCGGAATAATAACATCATAGGATAGAGAAATGTATAACTTAGATATAAATATAATACATGAGATGCTAAGTCGGCTGATTTCATTGGCAGGCCATATACCGTTGCCACTTGTAGGCGTAGGGGGTGGGATAGAGGCTAAAGAGACTGTTGATATAGCTTCGACGATAAAGTTTACGCTGATATTTATAGCGGGGGTAGGGGCGATATTTGGGTTTGGACTGGCGTTTGCGGCGAAGAAATTCTCTGTCCAGATGGACCCTCGCGTGGAAAAGGTGCGCGATGTGCTTGCGGGCGCGCAGTGTGGCGCGTGTGGATATGCCGGCTGTCAGCAGTATGCTGAGGCAGTGGTGGCGAATGCGGAAGTGAAACCGGTTCTTTGTGTACCGGCCGGTAAACATGCCGCCGAAATCATATCCGCGATAACCGGCAAGCAGGCGGTTGCGATGGAACCCGTGTATTCAAGGATAATGTGTCAGGGGGATTGCAAGAAATCCATAAAGAAATTTAAATACGAGGGTGTAAAAGACTGCCGCTCGGCGGTGCTGGCCGGAGGCGGGGATAAGTCATGCGCGTATGGGTGCCTGGGGTATGGGACGTGTGCCTCGGTATGCCCGTTTGACGCCCTGCATATGAACGAGTTTGACATGCCGGTGGTGGATATAAAGAAATGTACGGGGTGTAGGAAATGTGCCGAGGCGTGTCCTAAGAAGGTGATAGAGATTTTACCCGGGTCAAAGGCGGTGCTTGTGTCGTGCCATTCAAAGGACAAGGGCGCGGCAACGAGAAAGAACTGCCAGATAGGGTGCATAGCCTGCGGGATGTGTGTGAAGGTATGCCCGTTTGAGGCCACTTCGATTACAGATAACGTATCAAAAATCAACCTTGACAAATGCCGCGTATGCGGACTATGCGTGACGAAATGCCCGACACACGCCATAGTAGACCTCCTCCTGCCAAACAGGGGAAAGGCCGTCATAACGGAAAGTAAATGTATAGGCTGTAACATGTGCATGAAGGTATGCCCGGTAAACGCGGCCACAGGGGAGCTGAAAAAGCTTCACACGATAGACGCGGCAAGGTGCATAGGCTGTGGAATCTGCGTAGCGAAATGCCCTAAACAAGCCATAGACGGCACATTCAATGCTTATGAAGTATTTGAGAAAGCCGCCCTCAAAAAGCAATCCGCCTGATTTAAGGTAACCGTTCACCCATAAAAAGTGTCATACCCACAAAAACTAGTTGACAAGAAACAATAGAGATTGAAAAATATATAAATGATGCGAATGGCGGAAAATGTCAATAA
>JADFXO010000178.1:0-4905 GCA_015233485.1 Nitrospirota bacterium | reverse complement strand
ATCATTTAATGTATAATTCTTCAGTCAAAGAGTTCTGTATTGGTTTATTGATCCATACAGCCTCAATAAGTGGTGGCACCGGTGGTTTGTTTACAAATCGTTCTGAATGAGTCATAAAAGCTGTTAATCGGCATGTAATAATGATCCAGTATGGAGGGAAATCGGCAAGTAAAATTGACCCACCGCAGCATAAACTGCATACTCTCTGTAAATAAAAACAGAGAGGAGCAGAGAAAGGAGATGCTGATAGTGGAGACATACGTAAGACAAGAGTGTTGTATCACAGGGACAAGAAGTCAATAAGGCAAATAGCCCTAAATCCACCATCAAAATGAGCCAAGGCATAAGTTTTAGGTTTTGGGGAGATTTTTGTGAGGGGTTCAGAGTTCACCCCCTTTTGTGAGAGGATTTCTATAGCCCTAAAGCCTATGAATCAGCTCGTAAATCCCGATGTGGAAACCACTAACTGGTGAGCCGTATGCGGGAAATCCGCCTGTATGGTTCGGAGGGAGGGGAGGTGAAAACCTTCCCTAACCCTATCAGGAACCCCGCTACTCCCGCTAGCTGCATAGCAATCTCTGCTTTATTTCTCTAATGCGTTTGACCCGGGATATTGCAAAACTGGCCTGATTTGTGACAAAATAATAAGAGAGGGCGATGAAGGTATGAAAAAAGAGATTAATGCGGCAATATTAATATTATTGCTTTCAGCGATACTCCCTTCGTGGGCATACGCACAAGGGGCGGGGTTCACCCAACAAGACAGGGAACGGATGATACGCCTTGAAGAGAAGTTTGTGCGCCTTGAAGAGAGGTTTGTGCGTGTTGAAGAGCGGTTAATGCACGTTGAAGAACGGTTAACGCGCGTTGAGGAGAGGTTAACGCGCGTTGAGGAAGGTTTAAAAAGTACCAACCTTCGCATGGAGGACGGTTTTAACGCTGTAAATCACCGTTTGAGCGACTTATACGGGGTAATATATGTACTGATTAGCGGTATGCTTGCGTTAGTTGGTTTTATCTTATGGGACAGGCGCACAACACTCGCCCCGGTTGTCAGAAAGAGTGGGGAAATCGAAGAGCGCTCAGAGAAAATCGTAAGTGCTCTTAAAGAAGTCTCCACTAAGGACTCCAACGTCGCCGAGGCCATGAAACACGCCGGACTGCTGTGATAATCGCAATATACGGCAGAGTTAGACCTTCCAATAATTATTCTCATAGTCACAGGCAGGGCAAACTCATATGAGAGAGGGCAAACGCATATGAGAGAAATAAAGCGGAAATTGCCTATGCAGTTAGCTCCGGTAGCGGGGTTCCTGGATTCCTGCTTTCGCAGGAATGACAGATTTAGGGGTTCATTCGCCAAGACGGGGGATTATCCCCTGTTCTATCTTGTCTGTCATTCCTGCGAAAGCAGGAATCCAGAACATGAAATTTCTACTACATTTTTTCTCGTTTGTCCTGCAGTTAGAAATTGCACGAATAACCCAAAATATATTATTCTTGCAATATGGACGATATGGACAATATATCAGCGCATAAGATAACAAAACCGCTCCTGAATAAAGTCTTCCTAAGGGAGCGCATCGACTCAATGCTGGGTGAAGGCCTGAGGCGTAAGGCGATATGGGTCGGCGGACCGGGCGGCTCCGGCAAGACCACCCTTGTTTCAAGCTTTATTGAGCGAATAAAAATTCCCTGTATCTGGTATCGCGTAGACAGTTATGACGACGACATCGCCACATTTTTTTATACTATGGGCATTGCCGTAAAAAAGGCCGTTAAAGGCAAGTCAACCCGCCTGCCCCTGCTTACGCCGGAGTATCTCGGAGGGCTGTCCATATTTACCGAAAACTATTTCGGGGCGATGTATCGAACACTCCCAAAACCATCTGTCATAGTCCTTGACGATTATCAGGCAGTGCCCAACGCCTCCAAACTCCATAGCGTGGTTTACACGGGCTTATCAGTGCTGCCGCAAGACATCAGCGTAATAATCATAAGCCGTGAGTCCCCCCCGCCGGTTTATTCGCCTATGATGATGAGAAATGAGCTTTACGCCCTTGGCTGGGAAGACATCAGGTTTACCTTTGCCGAGGCCGCTGATTTGCTTAACTCTATTTATGGGACGATAACGGAGGATGAGATTAACAACTTGTACGACTTATCGGACGGCTGGGTCTCTGCCCTGATAGTGAGACACACAAAGCACAAACTTGGTGACCACAAATCGTGGCTGTCGTCTAACAAAGAGACGCTGTTTAATTATTTTACCTCTGAGATTTTTGACCATTTAGAGAAAGATACTCAGGAATTCCTTATGAAAACGGCATTCTTTAAGCAAATGACGGTTAAAATGGCGCAGGCCATGACCGGCTGCACAGAGGCAGGCAATATATTGGATTATATAGCAAAAAAGGGATATTTTACAGAAAAATACGACTCAAAAGAAACGGCATACAGCTACCACCCACTGTTCCGATTGTTTTTATTAGAAAATTCGATTTTATTTTTCTCCGGCGACGAGAGAATTATTCTCAGAAATAAGGCGACAGAAATCCTTATGAAACAGCATCTTACAGATGACGCCGCCGAACTCTCTATCGAAAACTCCGACTGGAAAACGCTCTCGGAGATAATCATGTCAAACGCGGAGCTGCTGTTAAAGCAAGGACGCACGGGCACATTGCTGATGTGGCTCAATGCCCTTGCCGATGACCCTGCAGGACATCAGCCGTGGTTTCTGTATTTCAAGGGATGGTGTACCGCGTTTTCAAACCCTGCCGAGGGGCTTGCGCTGCTTGAGAAGGCCTTTAATGGCTTTATGGTAGTTGGGGATATGACAGGAAGTCTGCTTTCATGGTCGGGCTGTGTCGATGTTATTATTATGGTGCGTGGACCTTTTCCCAAACTCGACAGGTTGATTGACTGGATAAACGCCAAAGTTGACAAGGATTTTATCTTTCCATCGCTTGCTATCGAAACCAGTGTGGTAAACTCAGTGGTTGGCATTTTAATCTTTCGAAGGCCAGATTTGGACTCCGCCGAGGAGTGGCTGAACAGGGCATTGGAGCTAATTGACAGCGATATTGACATTAACAGCAGATTAGTGTTGGCGGCGTTGCTGCATATATTTTTCATGTACAGGGGGAATTTCCTGACCTGTGCGGGAATTATAAAGAAAATGGCCCCTTTATCAAGAAATCATTCCGCCGCTCCGTTTACGATGATAATGTGGTCTTTGCAGGAGGCCGTATATTATCATATTATTGACACTGACATTGAGAAATGTATAAACATGGTAAGAAAAGGACTTTCCTCATCCGCCGAAAGTGGAATTATCGCGTATGAATCTATGATTGCCTCGGTAGGGGCCTATGGATTGCTGTCTGATACTCGATTTGACGAGGCAGAGGAATTTATTAATTTTGCATACACGAAGATAGCTCCAAATGCTTATCACGATCAGGTAAACTTTCATTGTGTCCTGGTTTACAAGGATTTACTCCTTGAAAACTATACAAGCGCGGTAAAAAACGGCAATCTGGCACTGTATTTTGGTCAAAAGTCCGAGGCTTTGTTTCCCTTAATGTACGCACATCTGGCATTATCTCAGGCATATTTTGAGGTGAAACGGTATGGCGAGGCATTTAATCACATGGAGCTGTCCCGCCGGTGCGTTATGAATATCAAAAATTTTGAGAAAGAATTCATTTTCTTATATCCGGAGGCATATTATTATCTGACTCTGGGAGACAGTGAGCGAGGGTTAACATTGCTGGATAAGGCGTTAAAGCAGAGCGCCGGATTTAATATCACAAATATGGTATTTTGGCGGCCTATAATGATGAGAAGGCTATTTGCCGAGGCGCTGAATGCCGATATAGAGAGCGCTTATGTGCGGCAGGTTATACGCGCACGGTCAATTCTGCCCGAAGGGCCTTCTTATGAGCTTATGGAGTGGCCTTTTCAGTTTAAGTTTTCAACGCTCGGCCGGTTTCAGATTGTTAAAGACGGCAAGGCCTTCGTATTTAAGGGCAAGGTTCAAAAAAATGCCGTGACCCTGCTTAAGGCCCTGATAGCCTTCGGCACTTCCGGAGTTGCCGAATCATATATTGCCGACATGCTCTGGCCCGACGCTGACGGTGACGAGGCATATCTATCCCTAAAAACTACCGTGCATAGGCTCAGGCAGTTTTTAGGAAGCAATGAGGCGGTTATTTATTCCGGCCATAAGCTCATGCTGGATTTCAGATATTGCCAGACCGACGTCTTCTTACTCATGGAAATCCACAAAAAGATAAATGACGTGAGGGACTGTTTATCGGATGAAGCTGAGATAAACGGCAATAAGGCCGGCCTCATCAGCCAGCTTACAAACACGGCGGCAGCCCTCTACGACGGTGAATTCCTGCCGGGCGAGGAAGACTATCCATGGGTTGAAGCGACAAGGGCAGCGCTAAAAGACCGCTTCATTGATATACTATCGGCTGCCGTTTCCTGTGCGCTCAAGAAAGAGCAATGGCCTGAGGCAAAGGGGTACTGCCTGCGGGGTATTGAGGTGGATAAGCTTGCCGAAAATTTCTACAGGGCCTTGATTGTTTGCTACGGCAAAATGGACCTGCCAATGGAGGCCCATAGGACTTATAACAGGTTTTGCGACCTGTTATACTCTGAGTCAGGCACTAAACCTAATTTTAAAATAGACTCTATATATAAATAATCTCACTCCACGACTCTTCTAACTGAACGTTAGCACCAAGGAATAGTGAATTTACCCGTATGCCGTCATTCTATATGTCGTCATTCCAGAGTCCGTCATTCTAGTACCCCTACTCCGTCATTCCGGCTTGCAGACTGTGTCATAATTATTTTTTATAAAAAAAGTCAAAACATATAAAACACATA
>JADFXO010000177.1 GCA_015233485.1 Nitrospirota bacterium | reverse complement strand
CTCTACATCTTTTAGTTCTCCTGATGATGTGTGATGGCGGGTTGTTAAAAAATTACTATTTTTATTGACTATTTCCGAGGCGATTTCTTTTAGTTTTTCTTCAGGCAGGGTTTGTATGTCTGTCAGCCTCTTCTTTAAGAACTCATCCTTTGAGTAACCATAAAATTGACATGCCTTTTTGTTGACATCTTTTATTTCTAACGTATCGGGATTGATTATCAAAACAGGCATAGCGATTTCATTGAAAATACCCCTGTATCTCTGTTGTCCTTCATAAAGCCCTTGAGTGGTTTCTTTGTTAGTTTTATTTTGACGGATGTGCGAAATGCCGAAGGATAAACTCTCTGCTAACTCCTGTAGCAATTCCACCGCATCATCATTGAACGCGTCAGATTCGATTGCGTAAATGGTTAAAGCGCCTATCACAATATCATCAATAATCAGTGGCAACGCAATGGAAGAGGCATAACCTCTCATGATTGCCTCTTCTCTCCACGGTTTTAATTTTTCATCTGTAGTCATATTTTGGCAAGTTACAGGTTTCTTTGAACGAATGGATGTTCCGGTCGGTCCCATTCCTCTTTCTTCTTCACTCCACACGATATCCGCCTTTTCTACATAACCAGCATTCAATCCACAATATGCTACCGGAGACACATGTCTTTCCTCATCATCTTCTTTATATCCTACCCACGTTAACCTGTAGCCTGCATCTTGTACAATCACTTTGCATAAGTCTTTTAATAACGGCAGTTCGTCATGACTTTCACGAATTACCTTATTACACTTCATAAGAGCGGTTAATGCCCTGTTAAATTCAGTTGATCTCATGTTCTCCAGCCGCATCTTTATTATACCTTAACTGTACACGATATGTTTATTATTATCATCGTAGATGTCCCTAAATATATTCGCACAGCTCTTAAATGCCTCCAGCACTTGAGGGTCAAAATGACAGGGCATGGTTCTTCCGTCACCTTTGGTCAGTATCTCATACGTCTTTTCATGCCCAAATGACGGCTTGTATGGCCTGCTTGTCATTAACGCGTCGTACTGGTCACAGATATTCACTATTCTTGCCTCCAGTATAATCTCTTCACCTTTTAATCCATTAGGGTAACCGCTGCCATCCCATCTCTCATGGTGGTTTAACGCTACTGCCGCCGCCAGCTGTATCCGATCGTTGTTTGATCCTTTTAATATTTCATAACCAATAGTTGTATGGGTTTTTATCAGATTAAACTCCTCGTTTGTTAGTTTTTCAGTTTTCAGCAGGACATTTTCAGGGATGCCTATCTTTCCAACATCATGCAAGGGGCTGACAAATGCTGTCTTATCGACGAAATCCCTCGGCATCCCCAATTCCTCGGCAAGAACTACCGAGTATTGCTTTACCCTTAATATATGTGTTCCGGTCTCCTGATCTTTATACTCCGACGCCTTTATCAGGCGAAACATGATTTCGTTGTTTAATTCCATTATCATACTAAATGCTTCTCTTAGTTTTTTTGTTTTTGCCGATACCTCTTGTTCCAGATTTTTTTTATAAGTTTTTTCTATCCTCAGTAAATCGCTGAATCTCATCCCACGCTCTACCGCTAATATGAAATCCTCAGGCTTGTATGGTTTCAATAAAAAATCAAATGCCCCTCTTCTGATTGCATCTATGGCTGACGGTAACTCCGCGTATGCGGTCATCAATATTACGGGCTCTTCCATGCCTCTTTTTCTCATCTCCGCTATTATTTCCAGGCCAGTGATATTTGGCATCCTGATATCGGTTATTATCAGGTCATATCTCCCCGCAACGATTCTGTCTATCGCGTTTTTACTATCCGGTTCAGTCTCTACATCATAACCGTCCGTCTTTAAAATCATCATCGATGATTTCAGCAATGACTTGTCGTCATCTACTATAAGTATTCTCCCCTTTTTGCTTAACAATTTATCATCTCCTTAATCATAGTTAACAACTTACCTACATCAATCGGTTTTGTAATATAATTAAACTGGGCATCTTTAATCAGCTTATTCTCTAAATAAACATCTGTATAGCCGCTTACAAATAAAACCTTGGCGTCTTTGTTTATTTTTATTATTTTATCATATGCCGCTTTCCCATTCATCTTTGGCATTATAATATCCATTATTATTAAATCTGCATTGTTTTCACTATACAATTTTACAACCTCTTCCCCATTCGCGGCAGTTATTACCTCATAGCCCGCCCTTGTTAATAGTTGAGATGTAACATTTCTTAAAGTTTCATCATCTTCCGCGACAAGAATGCGCCCCTTGCCACAATCAGGCTCACAACGGCTCAATGATTCCGCGTTTGTTATAAAATTATCTGTCAATGGAATATAAATTGAAAAAGTTGTCCCCTTGTTTAACTCACTATTTACATCTATATAACCTTTGTGCTGTTTTACAATTCCATAGACCGTAGACAACCCAAGCCCTGTTCCTTTTCCCACTTCTTTTGTAGTAAAAAATGGATCGAAGATATTCTTAATTATCTCACCATCCATTCCCGTGCCGGTATCGGTAACTCTTAAT
This sequence comes from Nitrospirota bacterium, assembly GCA_015233485.1. Taxonomy (GTDB): domain Bacteria; phylum Nitrospirota; class Thermodesulfovibrionia; order Thermodesulfovibrionales; family Magnetobacteriaceae; genus Magnetominusculus. The sequence goes on along the minus strand of JADFXO010000177.1, from coordinate 5,315 downwards.
AATGCATACCCTTGCGACTTCTGCACGCTTTGTAATTTTATAAAGTTTTTGTTGGATTTAACTTTCTTTAAACTAATTGCTAATTTCCCGCCACTAACCATCGCGTCCCTGGCGTTAGCGGCTAAATTCATCAACATCATCTCAATCTGGTTGCCGTCGCCATATATGGGCAGATCATCACCGGATAGACTAATTTCTAATTCAATGTCTTCACCAATCAGATTAGTTAAGAGTATCTTCATTCTACTAACAATATCAACAAGATTTACCGTGTTAAACTCAAATACGTGTTTTCTGCTAAATACCAGCAGGCTTTTTGTAAGGTTTGCCGCCCTTTCTGCAGATGTTCGTATCTCGTCCACAAAGTCTTCTAATTCCTCGTGGCTTATATCTGTTATTCTTCTTTTTATCAAATACACATAGTTTATAATTGAAGAGATTATATTATTAAAATCATGGGCTACCCCGCCGGCAAGCTGTCCTATCGACTCCATCTTCTGGGAATGGCGGAGGTCCTGTTCAACTAATCTTTTTTCGGTTATATCAATTACTCCCGCTATTGCCCCCTCGCATACCCCTTCTTCGTTAATTATGGGCGACGCCTCTACCGTTGTGTATATTTTGGAGCCATCCTTTCTGTTTAATTTAAACTCTAATATATCCTTATTTCCATCTCGCATTTTTATTATGTTCTCAACGAATAATCGCTTCTCCTCCGCGTCCGTATATTCTTGTGCTTTATGTCCAATCATCTCCTCAGCAGTGTACCCCATCATCTCCGCCATCGCCGGATTTACATATGTAGTATAACCCTCGTTGTTTATAACCCATATGCCCGCGTGATGAAGTTCAACCAATTGGCGGTATCTCTTTTCACTTATTTTAAGACTACGCTCTGCCGCTTTCCTTATTGTTACGTTACGAAAACTCCATACCCTTCCAACTATTTCGTCGTCCATTTTTTGCGGCTGGGAGTATCGCTCAAAAATCCTTCCATCTTTTAATTCTATAGTATCAAAGCTCGATTCTGATGGGTTGCTGTAGAGTTCCTTTACTTTTGCGATAAATAGTTCTGGTTCGCTTAACTGTTCAATCGCATAAGACAAAACCGTATCGTCGTCTTTGGTCGATAATAACGAATCCGGTATATGCCAAATATCAACGAATTTTTGGTTGTAGTAAGTTATTCTTCCTCTCATATCCACAACAAGGATACCGTCGGCAGTTGATTCCAGGGTTGCTGTAAGAAGGGATTTTGTTTTATCATGAAGATACCGTTCAACGTAATTGCACTGTTCCAGCATCTCCCTCAGCAGCGCTAACTCATCTATCAGATGGTCTTTAGTCTTGTCTTTATCTTCCCTTTATTGCTCGCTTTCCGAGATATGTTGTATATAAACGATTGCCTGTGTAGTTAACTCTATTAAGAATAAAACTGGATTCCTGCTTTCGCAGGAATGACAAATTCTGGTGTCTGTTTGTCCTGTCCCGTCTGTCATTCACAGTGTCCCGTCTGTCATTCCAACGGCCTTGCCTGTCATTCCTGCGAAAGCAGGAATCAAGAGAACCCTCTACCGGAGTTAAATTCATGTGTACTTGACGCGTCGTCCTGGCCACAGTAGATATATATCACCTCAATGATTTTAAATTATCCCTGACAGTTACTGTATTCGTATGTTCAGCGCCGTAGACTTCGGTGAAGATTTTAAGGGCCTTCGTATAATATTCGATGCCCTTTTCTATGTCTCCCGACTCGCTCCAAGCCGCGCCAAGGTTGTTTAAATCCCTCCCAACGCTCTGGTGGTTGTCTCCATGTAGGCGTAAGTCTATCTTCAGCGCTATGCCGTAATAATCTATCGCCTTTCGGAGGTCTCCCATGCTCCTCCACGCCAGTCCCAGATTGTTATATCTTGTGGCTACCGAGTCATGTTCCTCTCCGAAGACGCTCACATCTATCTTTATCGCCTTCATGTAGTACTCTATCCCTCTATGAATAAATCCCATCGAACACCACGCCATGCCTATATTGTTATAATCCACCGCGACATCGGGATGGTGCTCCCCCACGATTTCGATGTCTATCTCCAGCGCCCGCGTGTAACAATCTATCGCCTTTTTGAAGTCTCTTTTGATGCTCCACGCCGTGCCAAGATTCGTATAGTCCCTCGCCACACTGCCCTGGCCACAGATTTTTATATCTAACTCTAGCGCCTTCGTATAGCATTCAATCGCCTTGCCGATTTGTCCTAACGCACGCCACCCCAGTCCCATGTTGCTGTATATGGCGGCGATGTCTGCGCTGTCTTGCTCTGAGCGTGCGATGTATGTGGAAATCGCCATTTCATAATACTCTATCGCCTTTTGAGCGTTGCCAAGCACACCCCACGCAAGCCCTATATTGTTGTAGAGCATTGATACGGCCGGGTGTGAGCCGCCCAAGAGGATTTTATCAATTTTTAACGCCTTTTCGTAATATTCAATGGCCGTTAACGCCTGCCCGGCAGACCGTAAGGACATCCCTATGTTGTTGTATCGGGAGACCGCGCGCTGATTGTTTTCCCCGTAAAGCGCGACATCCACGCTGAGGGCCTTCTTGAAATAATCCACTGCCTTGTCATAATTGCCTATTCGATATAGGGCAAGGGCGATGTTGTTGAATCTGTCGGCAATTGACGGGTGCGACTGCCCGTATGTCCTGAGGTCCATCTCAAGCACCATAATGGCATACTCTATGGCCCTCTTCTTGTCCCCCAATATGTCCCACGCCTTTTCAAGGCGGTCATACGCGTAGGTTACCTGCGTTTTGTTTGGCGTGTAGTCGTTAAAGTTCATGACTATCTCGTCTATTATCGCGTGTATGTTTTCGCCGTCTATGGTAGCTGCTATTATCTCTGCCGCTTCGAGTGTCTCATCAGGGTCAAGCCCTCTTGATATGCCGAAATTCACGAGCAGTTCTTCAAGCTTATCATGGTTGATTGCAACAATCCCATCTGTGGTATTTAGCCAATGATGAACTGCAAAGAGCAGAACCCTGAAACCTTCGTAAATTAAAATGGTCAGCTTGCCCCTGAGAATCTCATCAGTGGCGCCGACGCTGGAGTGCTTCGCGCACCTGTCTATGAAACGTGTGAGACTACCCTGTCCTTCCATATGGCTCCCTGTAAACGAAAAAAAACGAAAAAGGCGGTGTGAGCCGCTATCGATCTCTTTTCTTAGGTAATTGTAACATAAATTGCCATATAGAAAAATGAGAAAATAATCCACGCCACATCATGAGAAAGCCTCAATAGAAGCATAAGAAAGCCTCATACCAAAATGCAATCAAAGAAGTAATTCGGAGCATCCTTCGACAGGCTCAGGATGATGAAGACAGGCTATTGTGATACAGTCTGTTGCGGGAATGACGTATTCCTGTATTCATTTGCAGTCTGTCATTCCTGCGAAAGCGGGAATCCAGAGAACCCTCTACTGGAGTTAACTTCATAGTCATCTGGCATGATTTAATATTTCACTCCTATTATGGAGATTCCGGCAGCCTGGGCATCTTTAATAACCGCCTCCTTTTGGACTATCAGCGTGTTGCCCGCCTCGAGGCCCAGCACCCTGGCCTTTGCTGTCTTCATTGCGGCTATCGTATCAAGTCCGACGGCAGGATAGTCAAAGCGCTTGTCCTGGGCCGGTTTGCTGGTTTTTATTACGACCGCGCCCGATACTGCCAGCTCACCGCCTCTTAAGATGGCCATGTCCGTGCCCTCAATTGCCTCAACCGCCATGACCGCGCGTCCTTTCACCACTATGGTTTGCCCTATGTCAAGCCTTCCTATCTCCTTTGCGAGGGGAAAGCCAAAATCGATGTCCTTTTGCTCTTCCTTTGATAACCCTTTTTTTGTCAGAAGTCCGGCAGGGGTAATCATGCCCGATGTGAAGTCGGTTATGTTGAGCATGGTTATGCCCTCTGAGGCAAACTCCTCTACCAGGGCATTGAGAATGGAATCGTCGTTGTGGTTTTTTAATTTTAACATGAAAGACACTGTCCTCATATCCGGCATCGCCATGTTTTTATATAGAAGGGATTTGGGCACCTTTCCCGCCATAACGGCCTCAGTCAGGCCAGCCCCTTTTATCGCCTTTATAAGTGCGCCGAGTTTGGCCACATTTATAGTGGTAAACTCATCGACATAGTCCCTGAGGGCATCGTTGACGACCGGCTCAAGGCCAACCGCGAAGACCCTATAGCCCTGCCTGTGTGCCTCGTCGGCAACTGCCATAGGCAGATAGCCCATGCCCGCGATTAATCCGATGGTCTTATGTTCGCTCATGTCTTGCGGCATATTCCCCTTTTGTTGTTAGATATAAAGTCGATCAGCTGTGTTATCTCAACGGTCATGTCCAGTTCATGTTCGACTTGTTTTATGGCCTCTTTTAATGTGTGTTTGTCGCGGAAGAGGATTTTATATGCCTTTTTGAGGTTTTGAATCTGCTCGTCAGTGAACCCCTTTCGTTTTAACCCGATGCCGTTGAGGCCGTAGAGTTTTGCTCTGGCGCCGGAGGCAATTGTAAACGGCGGGACATCCTGCCCGATTCCGCTAAAGCCGCCCACCATTGAGTAAGCGCCTATCCTTGTAAACTGGTGTACCGCTACGATGCCGCCTATGACCGCGTGTTCCTCAACAATGACATGCCCGGCCAGAGTAGCCGCGTTTGCCATTACCACGTGATTGCCTACCTTACAGTCGTGGGCAATGTGCACGTATGCCATGATGAAGCAGTTGCTGCCTACTTCTGTCAGGCCATCACCGCCTACCGACGCCCTGTGGATTGTCGAGTATTCTCTGATTATTGTATCGCTGCCTATCCTGACACCGGTCTTTCTTCCATCATATTTTAAATCCTGCGGCGGGAATCCAATACCGGCAAAGGGGTGGATGACGCAGTTAGCGCCTATTTCCGTGTTGTCGTCAATTACGATATTTGAGATTAAGCGCGTGCCTTTAGCTATTCTTACAGCATTGCCTACTATGCAAAACGGACCTATGACTGCCTCTTCGTCGATTTCCGTATCTGAACCGACGATGGCTGTGGGGTGTATCTGCATAGTTATTTATCCTCCACGCCGGCGATGTCTTTTACATCGGTTATCATCGCCGTGAACTCTGCCTCTGCCACTGTGTTGCCGTCCACTGTTGCCCTGCCGGAAAATTTCCAAACCTTGCCGCGCTTTTGGGTGGTTTTTATGATGAGCTGAAGGCAGTCGCCCGGCAGCACGGGTTTTCTAAACTTGGCCTTCTCTATACTCATAAAATACACAGTATTGC